>JAKAJF010000072.1 GCA_021813875.1 bacterium
GTCTGAATTTTTACCTGCAAAAGTATGCGACAGATAAATTAGATTATCATCGTTATTTAATCTGATAACCTGCAATAGAACAGGAAATTTTTTCTTATTTAATAGAAAATTTTAGTAATAAACCCTTGGATGTTAATGATTTAATTGATTATAAGAGTAAAATGTATTTAGCGTTAGCAAAAGAAAAGATGGAAATTTTTCCGGGAGTTATGGATTTTTTGGATGTCGTGCGTAAAAAATTTGAAAAGGTAGCCTTAACTACCTCAAGCGTAAAAGAATTTCAAGAAATGATTTTTAAAAAATACAATTTAAATAAATTCTTTGACGTTATTGTTACGGGAAATGAAATTGCTAAAGGCAAGCCGGATCCAGAAAGCTATTTATTAACTTTAAAAAAGTTATCATTGCCAGGTGCGGATTGTATAATTATCGAAGATTCCGATAATGGCATAAAATCAGCCAAAGTGGCGGGGTGTCGAGCGATCGGTATAACCCATTCTTTCAAGAAAGAAAAATTAATAGCGGCGGGAGCTGATATTGTTGTTGATAATTTTCAAGAACTACAGAAATTAATATGAAAAAACTATTTGGTACAGACGGCATAAGGGGACTTGTTAATGATTCAAATATTAACAGTGAAATGGCATTTAAATTAGGCAGGGCCCTAATTAAATATTGCCAATTTTTGAATCTCCCCGCCCGTATCATAATCGGCCGGGATACCCGCGAATCCGGCCCCTTGCTCGAATCCGCCTTGGTTCAAGGCATAAAATCTTTAGGCGGGGAAGTGGTTTCTGCCGGCGTCATCCCTACTCCCGGCTTGGCTTTTTTGGCCAAGAACGAAGGTGTCGGTTTGGGGGTGGTCATCTCCGCCTCCCATAATCCCTTCGAATATAATGGTTTTAAGATTTTTAAGAATGATGGCACCAAACTGACCGACCAAGAGGAGAAAGACTTGGAAGAGTTGATTCTGGCCGAAGAAGCGTCAGCCCCGAAATCTTCGGAGAATGATGGGGAAGACGAGAATCTGAAAGAAAAGTATCTTTCTTTCTTACTTAAGGCTTTGCCCGAGGATTTCAGGCTGCAAGACAAGAACATCGTTCTTGACTGCGCCCACGGCGCTACCTCCGGAGTCGCTCCGAAAATTTTTGAAAAATTGGGAGCGCGATGCCGTTGCCTCTTTGCCGAGCCAGACGGCAGGAACATCAATGATAACTGCGGCTCCCAATACACCAAGAGCCTGGAGGAGGCCGTAAGAGAAGAAGGCGCTTTATTGGGACTCGCCTTTGACGGCGATGGCGACAGATTGATCGCTGTTGCCGAGGACGGCCGCGTTTTGACCGGCGATCAACTGCTTTATATCCTGGCCAAATTTTTCAAAGAGAAAGATTATCTTAAAAATCCGCTTTTAGTCAGCACGGTCATGAGCAATATCGGTTTTATCAAGGCTTTGAAGTCTTTAGGAATTGGGCATGTCGCCACTGACGTCGGCGATCGCGCCGTTTTCTTCGCCATGAAGGAGTATGAGGCGGTTTTGGGCGGCGAAGAGTCGGGCCATCTGGTCTTTTCCGACCACCATACTACCGGCGACGGCATCTTGAGCGCCTTGATGCTTTTACAGGCCCTGGATCATTTTAAGAAGCCCTTGTCGGAGCTCGCTTCCGAGCTCGATTTGGCTCCTAAAATACTTTTGAACGTAAAAGTGGCCAACAAGCCGGAGTTGGCGGCCGTTCCCGCAATCATGGAAGTCATCCGAGCGGTCGAAGATCAACTCGGGGACGAAGGCCGGGTCTTGGTCCGTTATTCCGGGACTGAGCCTCTATGCCGGGTGATGGTCGAAGGCAGGACTGAAGACGAAACCAGTCAATTGGCGAGAAAAATCGCTGAAGCCGTTGAAGTTAATCTGAATTGATATGTCTAAAATAATCATCTTGGCCGCCGGCAAGGGCACGCGCATGAATTCTTCTCTGCCGAAAGTATTGGTTCCTGTAAGAGGGAAGCCGATGATCGAGCACCTTCTTGAAGCTATAGCGGGATCAGGGGTCGATCCTCGCCCGGTGGTTATCGTTTCTCCGGACAATAAAGAGCAGATCAGAGCCGCTCTGGAAGGTTTTGACGCCGAGTTTGTCGTCCAGGAACAGCAGTTGGGCACCGGGCACGCTGTCGCTTGCGCCCGAACCGCCTTATCGGGAAGCAGGGAAAGGATAATGGTCTTTAACGGGGATCATCCCTTCATCAGCTCGGAAACGATCGCTCAGCTAGACAAGGGAGCAAAAGGAGCGATTACGTTATTAACCGTCAATCTGGATGATTTTGAAGACTGGAGGAATAATTTTTACCATTGGGGAAGGATCATCAGGGAGGGCGGAAAAATTTCTTCTATCAGGGAGTTCAAAGACGCAAGCGAGGAGATCAAGAAAATCATCGAGGTCAATCCGGCCATGTATTCCTTCGATAGCCGATGGCTTTGGGAAAATATTGAAAAAATTGATACTAATAATAATCAAAAAGAATTCTATCTGACCGACCTGATCCACCTGGCCACGGCAAGCGGCGGAGAGAAAATTTATTCGATCTCAATCGAGCCGCGCGAAGCCATGGGCATAAATAGCTTGGAAGAATTAAAAATCGCCGAAAAAATCTATGAGGCAAAGCAGAGAAGAAATAAATAAGTTAGCCAAAATAATTTGGAATTATCATCATTTAAACCATAAGCTTGAAAAGGCCGATCTTATTTTGGTCTTAGGCAGCCATGATATCAGGGTTGCTGAATATGCGGCGGATCTATTTTTAAAAGGCTGGGCGCCTCGGATCTGTTTTTCTGGAGGAATAGCCCACCAGGATGACTTGTTGGCTACCTCTTGGCAAAGTTCCGAGGCGGATGTATTCGCCGGAGCAGCGTTGAAAATGGGTGTGCCTAAAGACAAGATGATTCTGGAGAAGAGATCAAAAAATACCGGCGAGAATTATATCTTTTCTCATGAGCTTTTGAAAAAGAAAGGATATGATCCTAAAACGATAATCGTGGTCCAAAAGCCTTTCATGGCTCGAAGGGCTTACGCGGCTTTTAAAAAACTATGGCCCTCCCCGAATGCTCGGGTCATCCTTGCTTCTCCTAATATTTCTTTCGAGAAATATCCCAACCGATCGATAAAGAAGGAAGATTTCATCAATATAATGGTCGGCGACCTCCAAAGGATAAGGGTGTATGGCCGGCTCGGATACCAGATCAAACAGAGGATTCCCAGGAAAGTGTGGCAAGCCTATAAAAATCTGGTTTCCTTAGGCTATAATAAGCATTTGATTAAATAAAAAATGGAAAAAGTTTTGGATCTACATATCCATTCTAAATATTCTCGGGCTTGCTCGGCTAAGTTAACCCTGCCGAATATTGAAGCTGCCTGCCGGACCAAAGGCGTCGACATCATCGCCACCGGCGATTTTACCCATCCGGCCTGGTTTGCCGATATCAAAAAAGAATTAGAGGAAATCGGCTCGAGCGGACTTTATGAGATCAAGGGGGGCGATGGCCGGGTCAAATTTATCTTATCGACTGAAGTGGCCTTAATTTATAAAGACGGCGACCGCGCCAGGAGGATCCATCTGGTCCTGCATGCTCCTAATATCGACGCCGTTGAAGAATTGAATAGATATTTGGGCGCTAAATTCAATATTAAATCTGACGGCCGGCCGATCTTGGGGATGTCCGCCCCGGAACTGGTCAGATTATGCCTCTCGATCCATCCCCGGTTCCTCATTTATCCGGCCCATCTGTGGACGCCCTGGTTTTCCGTGTTCGGCTCCAAATCCGGCTTTGATTCTTTCGAAGAATGCTTTCATGAACAGACCGGAAACATCTATGCTTATGAGACCGGACTTTCGAGCGATCCGGAGATGAATTGGCGGCTTTCGGCCCTGGATGATCTTATCCTGGTCTCGAATTCAGACGCCCACAGCCTCGCCAATATCGCTCGTGAAGCTAATGTTTTTGATCTAGAAAAAAGTTCTTACGAAGAAATTTACAATATTTTTAAAGAAAGACGGAAAGATAAGATTATTTCTACTCTCGAATTTTATCCGGAAGAGGGCATGTATCATTTTGATGGGCATCGCGAATGCGGCGTCCGCCTGTCTCCTGAAGAGACCAGGAGGTTGAAGGGCGTCTGTCCGGTCTGCAAAAAGCCTTTGACCATCGGGGTTCTGAACCGGGTCGAAGAATTGGCGGACCGGCCGGCCGGGTTCAGACCGGCGGACGCTCCCGGA
>JAKAJF010000073.1 GCA_021813875.1 bacterium
CGGCGGCCCGCATATCAGGATATTCGATAATCACAGCCTCCTCAAGGGCCAGTTCTTCGCCTATGATTCCCGGTTTACCGGAGGAGTGACGGTGGCCGCGGGAGACGTCGATAATGACGGCCTGGCTGAGATCATCACCGGCGCCGGACCTGGAGGCACGCCCCACACGAGAGTCTTCAAAGCCAACGGCCAGGTCATCGGCTCCTTTTATGCCTTTGACGATCAGTTCAGCGGCGGGGTCGAGGTAGGGGTTGTTGAAGAGTGATCAATATGGATAAAATCATTGAAAAGATAAAAAAATTGGTCAAAGATAGGGCTTCGGAGGAAGATTGGAACTATCATATAAAATTAGTCGTCAAGAATACGCTGGCCCTCGCCAAGAGATATAAAGTCGATGAACGAGACGCGGAATTAGCCGCTCTCCTCCATGATATCGGCCGGCTGCCATATTCCGACCAGGCCGAAGAGAAGCATCATATCCTCGGAGCCGAAGAGGCTGGAAAAATTTTGAAAAGATTAAAATATCCCGAGGAGAGGATAAAGGCCATCTGTTCCGCCATCCTTTCTCATCGAGGAAGCGTGCCTCCGAAGACCGTCTTGGAGAAGATCATAGCCAACGCGGATGCCTTATCCCATTTCGACATCCTGCCCGTCTTCTATTATTGGCGCGCCGGCCGTTTTTCAGTGGAAGAGATAACCGAGTGGATAGAAGAGAAATATAAGAGGAATTTTCGGAAGAAACTGACCTTGCCGGAGGCCAGGAAGATGGCCAGGAAAAAATATAAATTAAATATGGAAATCTTAAAAAATCTCCATCCTAAATAATATGTTAAAAAGAGCCATCTTCGATAAAAAAAACGTCTTGGTCACGGGAGGGGCGGGCTTCATAGGCTCGCATCTCTGCGACGAATTGGTCAAGACCTGCAAGGTCATCTGCCTGGATAATTTCTCGTCGGGCGATGAGCGCAATATCGATCATCTCTTGGCCGATCCTAATTTTGAATTTGTCCGCCACGACATCACGGAACCTATCGACTTGGAGAGTTTGCCGGAACTGGCCAAATTCAAGATCGAATTCCAGGGGATCCAAGAAGTTTACCATCTGGCTTGCCCGACCTCCCCCAAGGACTTTGAAGCCAATCGCATCCAGACTTTGATGGCCAATTCTTACGGAATCAAGAACGCCTTGGACCTGGCCCTTAAATACGAGGCTAAATTCATGTACTTCTCCTCCTCGGTGGTTTACGGCCCGAGGCGGGAAGAAGATAAGAAGGAAAAGATCAAGGAAAGCGACCTGGGCCAGGTCGATATCTCATCCAAACGAAGCTCTTATGACGAAGGCAAGAGGTTCGGCGAGGCCATGGTTCTGAATTTTAGGGATGTCTATGGTCTGGATGCCAAGATCATCAGGCTTTTCAGGCTTTACGGCCCCCGAGAAGCCCTGAACCATGGGAATATGGTTCCGGATTTCATCTCAGCGGCCCTGGATAATCGCGATCTGGTGGTTTTGGGAGATGAGAATTTCTCCTCCTCTTTCTGCTATGTCCAGGACGCGGTTGACGCCGCCGTAAAAATGATGGAAACTGAGGGGGCCGGCCCCATCAATATCGGTTCGGACGTCGACGTCAACATCATAGACATGGCCAACCGCATCATCGCCATGCTGGGCTCCAGATCGAAGATCACTTATGCCGATAAGATGCTTTTCCTGACGCCGCTCTGCCTGCCGGACATCTCCAAGGCCAGGGAAGAGCTCGGCTGGATGCCGGTAGTGACTCTGGAGAAGGGTCTG
The DNA here is from genome assembly GCA_021813875.1 of bacterium. GTDB lineage: Bacteria > Patescibacteriota > Patescibacteriia > Patescibacteriales > JAKAJF01 > JAKAJF01. Next base: position 1,793 of record JAKAJF010000073.1, read on the forward strand.
GAAAAGACCATCGACGATCTGCGGGCCAGCAAGGGATTGTTGGGCGTCAGGCAAGCCCTATAAAAAAGCCGCTCCTTAATGGGTAGCGGCTAACGCTCTTTTTTCCGTCTCGTTTAAAGGACGGGCGGTGGGCAGGATGAAGACGGCGGGGCCCTTATCCATGATGCCAAGATCGGTGATCTGGAGGAGGCCGGCAGGCCTGAAGAGATTGGCGGGACTGATGGCGAAGAGTTCGCCCTGCTCGGTCTTGAAGCCGAATTTTACCCCGCGCAGCCGGAGATCGTTGAGGGTCCTAAGGTCGGTTACTAACTTTTCAATCTCATAGACCTTCCTTATCCTCGAATTGACGACCAAGATTTCAAATCCCTCTCCTTTCATGGATCTTCTCCTTTTTTAGGCTTCCGCCAGAAGATGAAAGAAAATTTTTATCATTATACGGAAAATAATCACTTATGTCAAATGGAACCTATTGCGTCATTCCGGCCTACAACGAAGAAAAGAACATCGTACCGGTGGTCAAGAAGATCCTGCCGTTGGTAGGGAAGGTGATCGTCGTCGATGATTGTTCGAAAGACGGGACGGTCGGCAGGCTTGAAGATAATTTTCAGAACGGCGAGATCGTGATCTTGAAGCATCTCCTCAACAGGGGACAGGGGGCGGCTCTCAAGACCGGCACCGAGTTCGCCTTGCTCGAGGGGGCGGAAATAATCGTGCATTTCGACGCCGACGGCCAATTCCTGGCCGAAGATATAGAGACGATCACGAGACCCATAAGGAAGAAAGAGGCGGAGATCGTCTTCGGTTCCCGCTTTTTGGGCAAAGAGTCGAATATCCCCTGGTCTAAAAAAAATATCATCATGCCTTTCGCCAGGCTGATCAATAAGATCTTCTTGGGCGTCAGGCTGACGGACCCCCAGAGCGGATTCAGGGCGATGTCGGCCAGGGCGGCCAGAAAGATAGATTGGCGGCAGGATAGGATGGCGCACTGTTCAGAGATCCTCTTCGAGGCCACCAATAGCGGTTTGCCGGTCAAAGAAGTGCCTATCACCGTCATCTATCATGATTTCGGCCAGAAATTTTCCGGCGGCTTCAAAATAATAAAAGAACTGATGCTCGGTTCGCTTCTAAAATAAACTTTATGATCCAACAGGTTTTGGCCCTGATCGTCATCGCTTTTTTCCTGGCCAGGCTCTTCTGGCAGAAGCAGAGGAAAGAACTGGGGGCCAACGAATTTATCTTCTGGCTTTTCTTCTGGTTCTTGGCAGCCATCGCCATCGTCTCTTTGAAATGGATAGATCGGCTCGTGGCCAGCTTGGGATTCTCCGGTTCGGGGATCGAGATACTCTTCTATGTCGGGGTAGTCATCTCTTTCTACCTCATCTTCCGCCTGAGGTTGAAGCTGGAAAGGATCGAACGGAACCTGACCGAGATCGTCAGGCACTTGGCGATCCAAGAAGAAATGACGGATAAAAATAAACAGAAAATAAATAAGTAAAAATATGTCTCCCAAAGAAGCCATCCTTGATTTTCTCAACCTGGTCTTCCTCCTGCTCCTGATCAGCTTCTGTATCGTTTTTTTCATCTTCGGAGATCGGTTCGCCGCTTTCACCGAGTTGGTGAAGGCCTTGGTCCCCATGTCTGTCTTCGGCATCTTTTATCTTATAAAGATAAAATTTACCAAAGAGGAATATCGAAGGAGGAAGAAGGAGGCGGATACGGAAATCGTTTTATATCTGAGCATCAATGATAAAATAATGGCCGACGCGATAACCTTCTTGACGCCCATAATCCTTTGCGTGATCTTTTATTTGAGCGAGGGTTCTATAACGGCCTTAGAAATAATTCAGGCATCCCTCGTTTTCATCATCTTGATGCTTTGGCAAAAGTATCTGTTTAAAAAGAGCAATTGAATACATGCGAATAGCCCATATCATCTGCACCTTTCCTCCTTACAAAGGAGGGATGGGGAATTCAGCCAATAACTTCGCCCGGATCCTATCTCGTCTGGGCAATGAAATCACGGTTTTTACCCCCGACTACGGCGGCGGCGAAGCGGCGGAAAAATTCCTCTTCCGGGTTGAAAGGCTCAAGCCTTTCTTGAAATCCGGCAACGCGGCCCTTCTGCCGCAGATTTTTTTTAAGCTTAAAAATTTTGACATCGTCCATCTCCATTATCCATTTTTCGGTGCGGCCGAATGGGTGCTGTTGAGGAAAATGATGGACAAGAAGATGAAGCTGGTGGTCCATTACCATATGGATGCGGTCGGAGGAAGCTTCAAGGGGTTTGTTTTCAAGATTTATAAAGCCCTCGTCCTGCCGGGCCTCATGAAACGGGCCGACGCCGTGATCTGCGGCTCTTTAGATTATCTAAGAAATTCGGAAGCCGGGAAATATCTTGAAAAATACGGGACGAAGTTCGAGGAAGTGCCCTTCGGGGTCGATCTGGAAAGATTCCAT
>JAKAJF010000005.1 GCA_021813875.1 bacterium
GTGTTTGCCATAAAATCACCTCCTTTCTTTGTGGGGTGATTTTATTATATACCGAGGGCTACGCCACCAAACGCACACACCCGCTAAAGCGGGTGGTTTTTCTTGTAATAAAAAAGCGATTTAATCGCTTTTTATGACCAAAATGCCTCCCAGGCTACTGCCCAAAATACCGCAGCAACAATTAATATGAAAATTCCTATCAGGATGCCGGCATGGCCATCTTTATCTTTACGTCCCTGAACAATAAAGACGAGCCCCAATAAGGGAATCCCTATAAGAACACAGGCATATATAAAAAGTCCAAACAGTACGCCTGGCAACTTCCTCATATCCTCCCTAAACTGTTTTTGTCTTTCTGCCTCTTCTTTGATGTCGTCAACTCCAGATATGCCCACATTTAATAATAATGGGGACATAATCTGCATTCTTCTGCGCTCCGCCACTTCCTTCGTCATCGGTCTCAGGGCCTGTCCGGTCAGGGGGTCGTAGCCAGGCAGGGGGAAGAGTTCGACAGAGCCGTCAGGGCGGTCGGCGTACCAGACGATCGGTTCGCCGGTGATGATGTCGAAGTACTTTCCCGGCTGGACTGTCGGCACTTGCATCTTGCCGGTCTTCTCCCAGAGATAATACTCCTGGACGGTCTGGGCGTCGATGGGTTTATACTTGATGCCGAACTGGGGGTCGAAGTCTTCTCTCGAGGAGAACTTGAATCCGGCCAGGGTCTTGATGTAGTACTTGGCGGGTTTGCCGGTGTTACGGTCGAAGAAGACGTTACCAGTGCCGTAGTAGAGGCTCAGGGTCCAAATGGCGAAGATGAGGGAGCCGGCGATCAGGACTTCTTTCTTCTTCCTGCCAAAGAGGATGAATGAGATTATCCAAGGCAGGATGATCAAGGCGATAACTGTGGTAAAAACGGCTACCGCTCTTGAGAGAACTATGTCCAGGCCGAAAGTCGAGGAAGCCCATCCTAAGAAAAAGGAGTAGATGGAATAAGCGAACCAGACTTTCATCACGGCCGAGAGGATGATGATTCCCACGACGGCGAGGACAAGAAAAAGGAGGAGCTTGGCGAAGCTCCTCCAGTCGGTCAGGAAGTCTTTGAGCTTCATTGAGTCGTCCCTTTCTTTTTGTTCATGAGGTTCTGAAAGAAGAGAACCGCTCCCAGGAAGAAGATGTTGAAGACGATGCCCAAGAGAAAGTAGAGAACTGCGTCCCTGCCTCTCCTCTTGGCGATAAAGTAAGAGACTATGCCCGAGAGCAGGGCGAAGACGAGCCAAACTTCGAACCTGATTACCATTTTGATACCTCCCGTGGAAAGGTTAGATGTTAAAAGGACTCTCCTCCTTTGTTGACTTGTCTTGACTTAACCATATTCAGGGAACAATGTCAAGGAAATAAAAAGGGACTGCCGAAAAGTCCCTTATTTTAGAACAATTTTGGCAGTCCAGCGATCTTACAAATTTCTTCGGCTCCTTGCTCGGTAAAACCGAGAGTCTTGCCTATTTCCTGGGCCTGTTCTTCGAACAACTTGCCCGAACTAAAAAGTTCGCGAAGCTTGCGAAGCATAATAAGATGCTCTTTTGTCAGTCTGCGACCCTTCTCGCGCGCAAAACCATGGGCCACGTCTTCGTTCCATTCCTCAGGATTTAATAAATGGCCCCGCTCGTCCAGCTTGTAGCTTCGGCTTCCGCAGATCAGGACAGACCTTTTCATTTCTTCTCACTCCTTTTCCAAATGAACAAAGAAAAAATTGCCTATAAGCAACTTTGTGGACCAGACAGGACTCGAACCCGCCACCTCCTCCTGTGCAATCCCGAGGACTCGGGACTACTGGATGAGCTACATTTCACAAATTTTTTTGTAAAATATTTTATTTCTCTGCTTCTTTAAAAATAGTTCTCGTTTAATAGCCTCCGTCCTGGTCTTATGTTTTTCAAAATATTTCAGGTCCCAAGGGCCTTTAACTTTTGAAGTATAGGTTGATAACCCTAAATTGTGTTCAATGATTCTTCGTTCAAGACTATTTGATTGGCCGATGTAAAATCTATCGTAAGCGGAATTGTATAAAATATATACAAAAAAATTCATGTGGACCAGACAGGACTCGAACCCGCCACCTCCTGCGTGCAAAGCAGGCGCTCTACCAGATGAGCTACTGGCCCGAACTATTTAACTTTTTAACCCGCCAGTATTCGTGCAATCCCGAGGGCTCGGGACTACCAGATGCTTGTCCGCCGTTGGCGGAAGCTACCAACCCCCTATTGTTGGATGGGTTGGCTAACCCTCAGGATGGGAGAAAGGATCCATTCCAAAAAACCGCCAACCAGGCCGGTGACCATCAGGATGCCGAAAAAGATCACCAGGATGCCGATCAGCTTATAGCCCAAGCGCGAGCCGCCTTCGGTGCCCAGATACTTTTCAAAAAAATCGATCCGGCCGAAAATGTTCAGAAGCGTCTCCGACTTGATGACCATGAAGGCGCCAACGACGATCATGATGAAACCCGCGAGGATCTGCATATTTGTTTATCTTAAGGGATTATTCTTAAATTGTAAACTATTAACGCAAATAGTTCAAAGGGTTATATTTCTCGCTGCCGACCATGACTTCGAAGTGGACATGCGGGCCGGTCGACCAGCCCGTCGACCCCATGGCTCCGATGACTTCGCCCTTTTTGACATGGTCGCCGACGCCGACATAAAACTTCGACATGTGGGCGTAACGGGTCTTCAAGCCGCCGCCATGGTCGATGTCGATATGGTTGCCGTAACCAGTCCCCCAGCCGGCCACCACTACCACGCCGTCGGCGGCCGCGTAGATGGGCGTGCCGATCTTGTTGGCGATGTCGATGGCGCGGTGCCTCCAGGAATAGTATTGGGTGATGCGGTAACCGACCGTCGGCCAGGCCATCTTGCCGCCGCTCTCGACCTTTTCCGCCGGCGGCTTGATCAGGTCCTTGATCATCTCTAAGCCGCTCTTGGGGGCCGGAGATTCGTTCCCGTTATTTTCATTGCCGTTGTTGGAGCTCTCCTGATTGTTAGAGTTGCTGCTTGAAGCGCCGCTCTGGGAGCCGGAATTGTCGGCAGAGGTCTTGCGGCCGCCGGGGATGATCAATTTTTCTCCGGCGGACAAGCTGTCGGTATCGGCGATCTTGTTAGCCTCGGCGATCTGATCGATATTGATGTTATATTTCTGAGCGATCGAGGCCAAGGTATCTCCGCGGCTGACCGTGTAAGTGACGCCGGAGACCGGCAAGATGGCCAAGGTGTCGCCCGGCCTGATGGTGCTCGTGGGCGTCAGGTTGTTCTCCCAAAGGATAGTGTTGATACTGACGCCGAATTCTCCCGCGATCGAACTGATGGTATCGCCCGGTTGGACGGTATACTGGACGGTCTCGGTCCTTTCCGGCTTGGCCTCGTTGGTCGATTCCTCCGGAGAGGCGAGGTCCGGGCCGGCGGGAACGCCGCCCTCCTGGCCGAGGATAGAGCTGTTCCCCGTCTCGCTCGGAGCGATGTCGGCGGCCGGCTGGTTATCGGCGGCCGGGATATTGTCGAGATAAGATTGCTGGCCGGGCGCCAGGTCGGCGGCAACGTCCGCGGTGTCTTCAATGAGCTGGCCGCCGTCAGAAGAATCAAATTCGCCCGCCACCAGACCGGAGAGGATGGTCTTGCCGGCCGTATCAGCTCCGAAGCCGGCCCTGGCCCTGTTGGTCAGGTTAACAAAGACCAGGATGATCACCAGGACCACCACCACGGCGTGGGCCGCTTTCTGTCTGATAAAGAAAAAAAAAGAACTGTTGCGGAAGCCCGTCCACCCCATCCGGCTCAGAAAAGTCAGATAATATTTATAGCTTTTGACAAGAATCTTATAAAAGACAAAACGGAGCAACAGCCAGAGAGGCAGCGCGATCCCCCTAACAAAAAAAGCGGTCAAAAACCTCTTTAAAAAAATCAACAATTTGGTCAAAGATATCAAAACTTCGATAGATATCTTTTTAAATTGCTTGGGAATATGGGTAAATAAAGATTAATAATGGCTCAATAATAACATCCGCCCCCTCTTTCAGTCAAGGGAAAGCTTCAGCTCAGCTCTCGATTTCAGGAAGAAATAACCGACCACCGCGAAAGTTATCAGGGGCGAAACCCAGCTCCGGACATGGAGCCCGAAAGCTTCCATGAGCATGACCAGGCCCAGGAAAAAGATCGAATACATGGCGCCGTTCTTGAGATAGGCGTACTTCTTGATCCTCTCCACATTGCCCAGGGTCAGCTGCCTCAAGGTAAGGGCGCCCAGGCCGTTGCCCAAGATGATCAGGGGCACGGCCAGGGTGAAGGCGAAGGCGCCCAGGACGCCATCGATCGAAAAGGTGGCGTCGATGATCTCCAAGTAGAGGACCTTGCTGAAGTCAGACATCTTTTTCTCGACCAGCTCCTTCTCGTCCTGTTCGGCCGTCTCCTTGAAGCCGTTGGTGATGAAGAAGGCGGTCGAACCGATGACTGTCCCGAAAGCCATGACCGGATTCTGCTTGATGGAAAACCAGACGATCAAGGACAGAGCTATCGAAGCGGCGGCGTAGAACCAGACGCTCTTGGAATGAAAAAATTTTTCTCCGAAGAGCCCGTAGTTCTTAGGTTCTATGAATAACCAATGGAGGAACAAAAAGATCAAGAAGGTGCCGCCGCCGGCCAGCAGGACGGGCGCCGATCTTTCGATCGCCTCAAGCACCCGGGGGTCGTTCGAAAAGGTGGCCGTAAATGAACCCCAAAAACCCAGGGCTGGGGTGGCCGCGTAAACGATCAGCCACGGCAGGAGGCCGCGGACCACGAAGACGGCGAAGAGCAGGCCCCAAATCAGGAACCAGCGCTTGGCCCGCCGAGACATGGTCGACAAGACCTCGGCGTTGATGATGGCATTGTCGACGCTGGAGATGACCTCAAAGAGAGAAAGGCCTAAAATTGTCAGCATTATGGAAGCCGGATTCATGTTTATTATCATATCATATTCCCTTCCTCTTGACAAAATAAGTAAAAGAAGGTATGATATAAAATCACTTGTTTTCGCTCATTTCTAAAGAAAGCCAAAAACCATAAACCGATCAAGGGGGGAAAATGAAAGAACAAGAACTGCCGAAGATCATCACCACCAAAGAAGAACTCCAGAACTATTTGGAAATCAAGGATTGGGACCAGATCCTCCGGCTCGACAAGGACACCTGCGTCAGGAAATATAACGAGCTCGTCGGCAAACTTAAGACCAACGAGCTCCTGACTAAGGATACGGGCGGCCAGCTGACCTCCGAGCAGCTCAAGGCGGTGATGTTCGCTCTCGCCGAGAGGATCGAAGAGCTCGGCGGCTCGGTCCAGGACTGGGTCAAGGCTAAAGGCTAAAAACAAAAGGAGAAAAAATAAGGGTTACCCGCGGGTAACCCTTTAGTTTTTTAAATGAAAGTGACGGCCGCGAAAGCGAAGGCGGCGCCCAAGACAGTCAGGGCGATCAATTTATAAGAGCTTCGCTTGCTGTGGGCTTCCGGCAGGATGTCGCTCGCGCCGATATAGAGAAGGAAGCCGGCGAAAAAGCCGAGATAGAGGACCAGGAAATGTGGGGAGATTCTTACGAACAGGGTCGAGGCCGCGCCCAGGATGGGAGCGACCGCGTCCAGGAGTAAAAATCTTTTGGAGCGCTTGTCGGAGTTATGGTTGGTGATCATGAAGGCCACCGTATTCATGCCGTCGGTAAAGTCGTGGGCGATGACCGCTATGGCGACGATGATGCCGATCGAGGCGCTTACTTGGAAGCCGAGGCCGATGCCGACCCCGTCCATAAAGCTGTGGCCGGCCAGGGCCAGGGCGGAGAGTACGCCGACATGGGGATGCTTATGTTCGGCGTAATCATGTTCGTGGGCGCAATGGATCAGGATGGTCTTTTCCAGGACATGGAAGATTAGGAAGCCCAAGACCAGGGAGATCATAATCGGAGCGGTCTTAAAATTATGAGTCCTGATCTGCTCGATGATCTCCGGAAAAATGTCGAAGCCCACCACGCCCAGAAGCACGCCGGCGGCGAACGCCATGATGCCGCTCAATTGATTCTTGAACCTGAGGGCGAACAACCCTCCCAGGAAGGTGGAAAAGAAAGTTAAGACGGAAAGCAGGATGACCCACATATTTATTTGCACTTCAGGCAAAGCCCGAAGATTTCCAAAGAATAATTAAGAATTTTGAAATCTTTATTTTTGATCGTGATTCTCTTTAAAAGATTCTTTTCCGGCTCAAGGCATTCGATCCTCCGGCACTTCAGGCAGACGAGATGGTGATGCCGCTTTTTGGGAATCTCGAAATACCTTGTTTTCCCGAGCTGGATCTCCTCAATGATCTTCTCTCCGGCAAGAAATTCCAGTTCACGATAGACGGTGGTCTTGTTGACGGCCATCTTTTTCAACAAAAACATCTTCCGCAGATCGGCGGATGACAGGGGCCTGTCGCTCGAGATAAAAAGCTCCAGGATGAGCCGGCGTGCCTTCGTCGAACGGTGACCGCGGCCCCTTAATTTTTCTAAGATTTTTCCGGCGCCTTCCATGACCATATCTTAATGCAACTGAGTTGCATTTGTCAATCGAGCCTCTCTTCCCGTCTTCATGACTTGAACGCGAAAGCCATCAATACGATGGTTAAGGCGTTAAGAACGACCAATATTGCGGCCGTTTGCGCTTTTGTCGCCAGCGGATGCATCAAAATATAGATCGTATAGATCGTCGCCACCATCGCCGCGCCGAGAAAGTTTCCTCTTATCATGTTTGTTTTTTTAATTTTTTTAAAAAGATTAGACCATCGACCTTTAAAATAATTATACCATATAACTCTTAGCTTTGATTGAGGCTGCTCCCTGCGACGCCCCACTCCTCCGCGCCGATTCGCTCCTGCCCTGTCCGAGCCCCACATCCATTTCTATAAACAAATCTATAAACAAAAACAAACCCGTAATTGGGTTTATTTATTTGCGGAGTGAACGGGGCTCACCACCCTGGCTCGGCGGTCTGCTCGACGCAGACATCGCCTCGCCTTTCTCGCCCCGACGCGCGCCAAGCAGTTGGCGCGCTTTCATCAGACAAAAAATAAAACACCCTTCTTTGGGTGTTTTATTTTTGCGGAGTGAACGGGGCTCGAACCCGCGACCTCTGCCGTGACAGGGCAGCGCTCTAACCAACTGAGCTACCACTCCATTTCAAAAAAATAAATAGCCTTGCTCGGACTATTGCTGACACTATAACAACATCTTTACCTTTCGTCAACTCTGGACAAAAGCCTAACCTTCTTCCTGGCCAATCGGGAATCCTGGAAGTTCATGCCCTCGACCACTCTCAAGCGATACAAGGTCAGGGGATAGTTGAGGCTGGCAAATCCCGAACGGGTCACCACGGCGTAATCATAACCCGCCGCCGATACTTCCCGGACCGCCTGGGCGGAATAGCTGCCGTAAGGATAACTGAAGCTTACGATCGGGCTGCCTAATTGCTTTTCCAGGATCTTCTTACTGCCCACGACCTCTTTCCTTAATTTTTGGGCCGGCAGACCGGCGAGGCCGAAATGAGAAACGGTGTGGGAACCGACCTCAAAGACGCCGGAAGACATCTCTTTGAGTTCCTTCAAGCTCAAGTACCCGGACGCACCCACCCGGCTCGAAATCATGAACACCACTCCTCGCATACCCCTCTTTTTCAATTCCGGCAAAGCATAAAGGAAATTATCTTCATAGCCATCGTCGAAAGTGAGGATAATAGGCTTTGGCGGCAGCTGGCCGGCCCTTAAATCCTTAAAGGTGATGGTATGAAATCCCAGCCGTTTGAGCTCATCGAGCTGGCGAGCGAAGAATCGCGGAGTGACGGACAGGTTCACCCCGACCGGATCCTTAAGGTCTTTATAGACCCTGATGTGATGGTACATCAGGATCGGCAGGATTAAAGGATCTTTGGAGCTTTTCTCAAAGGGGATGGCGGCGGGAACTACGTTGGCCGCGCCCTCAATCCGCCCCCTGCTATAAGAAAGATCCAGGGCGCGGGCGGGCAGGATCGTCAAGGAAAAGAGGCCAAAGAAGATGAGGGCGAGGAGAAATTTATTTTTCATGTCTTTGTCTTAAGGCTTCGAATAAGATGATGGCTAAGCTGACGGAAACGTTTAAAGAATCGATGAGGCCCCGCATCTCTATCTTGACCCTTTCCTCGGCCGCCTCGAGCCAGGTTTCGCTCAGCCCCTTGTCTTCCGCGCCCATGACGATGGCCGCCGGACCAGAGAAATCGGCAGAGACATAGGTCTTGTCGCCGGCGGGGGTGGTGGCGAAAATTTTAATCTTTCTCTCCTTGAGCCAGGCGATGGTCTCTTGATCGCCAGCAAGGGCGATCTGGTTGGTAAAGACCGTCCCTTGGCTCGAACGGATGGCGTTCGGGTTATAGATTTCCGTCTTGCCGGTGACGATGATCCCGTCGGCGCCGGCCGCATCGGCGCTGCGTAAAACAGCTCCCAAATTCCCCGGCTTCTCGACGCCTTCTAAGACGATCAATAAGGGATTCTTCCCGAGCTTCAAGTCTCGCAGGCCCTTCAGGAGAGGCCTGGCCAGGGCCAGGAAGCCGTCAGGATTTTCTCGATAAGAAATTTTCCTGAAAACAGCCGGCGAGACCGAGAAAATGAGGTTTTTCTCAAGAGCCGGAACTTCTCCCTCGGCCAGCTCCGGGCAATAAAAAAAAGTCTCGAGCTTCAAGCCGGCCTTCAGGGCCAGACCGATCTCCCGTTCGCCCTCGATCAGGACCAGGTTCTCTTTTTTCCGGTTGCGAGCTTCGCGGAGCTTCAAGACCTGCTTGATCTTGGGATTGTCCAGGCTGGTGATCCTTTCTTTCATATTTAATTCTTGACCTCTACCCAGACCGCCAGAAGCGTGGAGATGGGTACGGCCAGGACCAGGCCGACCGAACCGGCCAAAGTCCTCACTATCTCCGTGGCCAAAGATTCATTATTGACGGCCTGCCAAGAGCTTGAAAAGGCGCTCTGGCCGCTCAAGAAGAGGATCAGGAGAGGCAAGGATGCGCCCGCGTAAGCGAGGAAGAGCGTGTTGGTCATGGAGCTGATATGGGAAAGGCCGACGCTATAGGCCTTCTTATAAATCTGCCTCCTGGTCTGGCTCTTGTCGGCCGCGTAGATCTCTTCGACCGCGGCGATCTGGGAGATGACTACGTCATCCAGGACTCCCAAGGCGCCGATGATGATGCCCGCCAACAACAAGCCTTTGAAATCGATGATGCCGCCGCCGAAAGAGGTCAAAAAGCCGGCTTCCTCGCTGGAGAGGCCGGAGAGTTTGGCCAGGTCCACGAAGTACCAGGAGAGCACCAAGGTCAGGACCAGGCTGACAAAGATGCTGGCCACGGCCACGTGCGACCTCTTATTGAACCCTTCCGTCACATAGATGACGGTCAGGAGGATGAGAAAGGAACCTATCAGGGTCACGATGATGGGGTCGGATCCGTCCATGATCTGCGGCAGGATGTATTTCATGATGACAAAAAAACTTGCCACCAAGGAGACAGCCGCTCTCAGACCTTTGGTCCGGCCGACGACCAGGAGCGTCAGGATAAAAACGATGAACAACCATTCTATGCTGTCGGTGCGGACATAATCCTGGATGAAATACTTGACGTTCCCCTTGTCGTCAAAGCTGGCCTCGACCGAAACTTTGTCTCCGACCTGATAGACATTCTTAGAATCACCCTCCTGCTGAGAGGAATCCCAGGTGATGATCTTGTCCTTATAAGCTCCTTCGAGGCCCTTGAGTTCGAGTACCTGGGCCGGCACGGTGGTGCCGTCAGGCGTAGTGACGATCTTGCTGTCCAGGATGTTGGTGACTCGGGCGGGAAAAACTTTCTCCGGCAGTCCGTCGCTATTATCCGCCCTGGCCCACCCCAACGGCGCCAAGATCAAGAATAAAATTATGAGAAAGTTTTTCATATCTATCCCAGCATAAGCAAGGCCGGTTTAAAAAGCAAGAGTACGCCGATCACGACCATTATCGAGCCGCCGATCAGGCCGACCCAGCGGATGATCTGCGGATTGATGGCCTTCATCTTAAAGGTCCAAAGAGCCATGGACAGGATGACTATCTGGTTCAAGACAAAAACGAAGACATATAACAAGAGGTAGGCATAGTGCTGCCAGGCCGGTAGACCGGCCAAGGCGAGGATCTGGGTATAGACGGCCGGTAGACCGGCGCTGCAGATAAGCTCGAAGAAATTCACCGAGACGGCCAGGGCCGCCACTCCCAGGAGCGCGAACCAGAGCTTCTGTTCGGCGACGATCTTCTTAACCCGGCCGAAGATCTCTTTCCTTTTGTCCTCTTCGACGACCTCGCAGGTCCTTTCTTTCTTCCAGTGCTCTTTCAGATTATAAAAGCCGGCGTAGAGGGCCGCCAGGGCGATCAGAATCCTGATCCAATTGACAAAGCCGAGGAACAAGAGGAAATTCAGCCAGGCGGTCAGGACCAGGAAGTAAAAGACGGCCGAAGCCAGGATGAAGGTCGACCCCAAGATGAACAATTTCTTTCTCTGTTCCATCCCCATGAGCAGACTGATCAGGAACAATAGGACCCAAAGAGCGCAGGGATTGAAACCGTCCAGACCGCCGATGATGACCGTAAGCAGAGGCAGGGAGGTCTTTTTGATATTTACTTCCCCCAACAGGGGCAGCTTCATCTTTTCCGGAACATTCCGGTCGGCCGCGGACACGCCGGCGACCTGTTTATGTTCCAAAAAATCTTTGACCGCGTCTCGGCCGGGAGCGGCGGCATACTGGATAATGGCATCCTTAATCTCTTCGCCGGTGGTCTGATCATCCAGATAGCCGGTGATCTGCTTGTCGCCGACCACCGTCACCGGCACGCCTCTGATGTCCCAACCCATGGCCTCGCCCAGCTGCGCGAGCAAGTTGCCGTTGTCCGGGTTGTGCCAGACTTCGTAAGGATGGAGCTGGACATGGTGTTCGGCCAGCCAGCCGTCCTGCTGGAGTTCTTGAAACAATCTCTCTTCCTTGGCGCAATGAGGACAGCCTTGGCCATAAAAAAAATACACGTCCACCGTCTGGGGGGCGGCTAAGGCCGGAGAGACCGAGAATAAAAAGATCGCCAAAAGTATGGTTTTGAAAATTTTAAACATAAAAAAATTTTAATGGCTCATGTCTTATTGTAACAATAATAAATCCCCCTGCCAAATGGAGGGGGATCTATCAAAGAAGGGGCCTACCGGACCGACCAGAAACAACCTTACGTCAAGAATTTAAAATGGAATATACTTTTCCCTGCGCTAAAGGCTAAGAGGGAGAGTTCAGGAAGGTCTTTCCCAAGGCGCCCCTGATAGCCTGAAGAACATTTGGAGTGGGAGAAAGTATGGTATTCCCATGATAAAGCGCTAATATTCGCCCGTCAAGTTTATAATCGGTGGGCAAATTGTGGGAAAGCCGGCCTTTCGGTGTGGATAAAAATGTGGCTAATTCCGCGATCTTCAACCGATGTCTTTATAATGCTTAATCCTGGCGGCTTTTCTCTTCCGATCGATGTCCACAGCCACCAGATCCAAACGGACCTCTCTCTCAGACAGTCCTTTTTCTTCCAAGATCCGTTCGACGGCCTTTTTAAGGTTGGCGAGCTTGCGGCCGTCGACGGCTTCGTCGGCCTCCCCATACTTGTCCGAGGTCCGGGTTTTGACTTCGACAAAGACGAGCGTCTCTCCCTGTTCGGCGACAATATCGATCTCTCCGTAGCCGGCCCGGAGGTTCATCTTTTTGATGGAATAGCCGGCCCGGAGCAGGAAGTCCCTGGCCAGCTCTTCGCCGAAGCGGCCGATCACTTTATTTTCCATAAAAAAAGACGGCTTAAGAAAGCCGTTGATTCATAAAACATCAAGATGAGCGCCACCGCCACAAACAGATAAATAAGATAGACGCTCAGGAATAGCAGGGCCTCCCGTCCCCGCTTCCATCTCTCTCCCGGCCAGACATTCCTTCTTGACCAAGTGTCTTCGGCCATCGAATAGGGCAACACGAGGATCAATTCCACCAACTCCCCGAAAGAAAGAGCCTTGAGCGGCCTAAAAAGTCTTTTAAGTTTTTCAAAAGGTCTCCTGGGGACGGATCGGCAAGAAGAGACGGACAGACGACAGAAGCGGATTCCTAAGGTAATGGCCTTAAACATGTTTCCCTCCTTTGAAAGGAATTTAGGGCAGATATTTCTTGAACGCCTTTTCTTTTTCGGCCTCTTCTTTCCTTTTTAATTTACAGAACAGACCCTTAAAGATGAGACCGGCCCAAACAATCATGGAGATCAACCATAGCAAGAACCAGAAACGGGCCGAAAGAAAGGGCACCAGTTCGTAATTCAAGAACCAGAGCGCCAGACCGATGATGAAGTTGCTCAAAGAAAACCCATATAAGCTGTTCCAGAGTTTCGCCTGGGGATTTTTCGGATTCTTCTTAAGGATGAAAAAAACAACCGCGCAGACGGCGATGACAGCCAAGAACGCCAGAAAGACGGTCTTCGTAGCCGGACTTAAAAGGCCGGGGCGGAGATTGAACCAGAAAGAAAGTGAAAATAAGGACATATTTATAATTTAGTAAAAATCAAACCGTAATGATAAGAACCGGCCTCAAACTCTTCTTCGAACTTCAAACCCAGCTTACCGGCGGCGGCCTTTAAAGAATCCATCTTCACCCTTTCTTCCGCGGGCGGGCCGAAGGGGGCTGAAACGTTCTTCCATTCGACCACCGCCAAGCGGCCGCCCTTCTTC
This sequence comes from bacterium, assembly GCA_021813875.1. Taxonomy (GTDB): domain Bacteria; phylum Patescibacteriota; class Patescibacteriia; order Patescibacteriales; family JAKAJF01; genus JAKAJF01. The sequence continues at coordinate 12,815 of JAKAJF010000005.1, forward strand.
AACATCCTAATGGATTCCCGTAAAATTTCAACCCGTTTATGGGATTGGTAAAGGGTATTGACCAGAAGGCCAACATCCAGGCTGCCCGCCTCGATCTTAGTGGCCCCGAATATCTCCAAGTTGCTCCAGACCGTCTCGATGTTTTCAATCCGCTCCTGCCTGATCCGCTTTTTCATGTTTTCCAAGACGGTCTTCAGGATATCCACCGCGTAGACCCGCCCGTTCCGCCCGACGATCTTTGCCGGCGGAAAGACGAAATATCCGGAAGAGCCGCAGCCCAAATCAGCCACCTTCATCTTATCTTCGACTCCGGCTTTAGTTAAGATCAAATTGACATCGACTAAGGCATTGCCTCCCGATACCTTGTTCATATTTTATGTTTTTAATTATTTACTTTAATTATAAGAAATTTTTTGCCTTAAAACAAGAATGTTCCATAAAAAAGCGGCCGCCGAAGCAAGCCGCTAAGAAATCTGTTTTCCGTTCTGCCTCCCTTTCTTTATCGATTCCAATTTATTCAGGGCATCGACATAGGCCAGGACCGATCCTTCGATGATGTTGGTGTGGTAGCTGTGGCCGCTTACTTGGAGCTTATTCTCCCTGAGGACCGCCACCACCTCTCCCTGAGCATCCGTGCCCGGGGTTATCGCCTTGACCTCATAGTTGATCAGCTGGGCGCCCGACCCGGTCAGGCTCTTGATCGCCTTATAGGCGGCGTCCACCGGCCCATCGCCCGTGTCTTGGGTGCGCAATCTCTCTCTCCCCACCGCAAGCTCCAGATAGGCGCTGTGAGGAGAGTCGGTGCCGCCGCTGGTGTGCAGGTGGAGAAGCTTGTAGACGGCCGGAATGCGGTAGATGGTTTCGGCGACTATGGCTTCAAGGTCCTCGTCGAAGACCTCTTCCTTCTTGTCCGCCAACTCCTTGAAAGCCGCGAAGACCTTGTCGAGCTGCTCATCCTTCAGGTCGTAACCCAGTTCCTTGAGCCTGACCTGGATACCATGGCGGCCGGAATGCTTCCCGAGCACGAGCTTGGTCGCCCCCGCGCCCACCGATTCCGGCGTCATGATCTCATAGGTCGACTTCTCTTTCAAAAAGCCGTCCTGATGAATACCGGACTCATGGGCGAAGGCATTGTGGCCGACGACGGCCTTGTTCGCCTGGACGTGCATGCCGGTGATGCCTCGGACCAATTTGGAAGCGGCCATTATCTCCTGAGTAGCGATGTCCGTGCGGGCCTCAAAATAAGGTCCCCTCGTCCTTATGGCCATGACGACTTCTTCTAGGGCGGCATTGCCGGCGCGTTCACCGATGCCGTTGATGGTGCACTCCACCTGGCCGGCTCCGCTCAAGACGCCGGCCAGCGAATTGGAAACCGCGAGCCCCAAGTCATCATGACAGTGCACTGAGATGGTCGCCTCACCGATATTAGGAACGCGCGCGAACAGGTGCTTGATGAGCTCGCCATATTCCGTCGTAATCGCGTAGCCGACCGTATCCGGAATATTGACCGTGGTCGCACCGGCCCTGATGACCGTCTCCACCACCCGTGCTAAGAATTCCGGATCGGAACGAGTAGCGTCTTCGGCGGAAAATTCGACGTCGCCCGTAAACTTTCGGGCGCGCCGGACCGCGGCGGCAGCCATGTCCAAAACTTCGGCCCGGGTCTTCTTTAGTTTGTGCCGGAGATGGATGTCTGAAGTGGCGAGAAAGGTATGGATCCTTCCCGCGTTCCGCTCGATGGCCGGCCACAGAGCCTCCGCGGCCAATTCGATGTCTTTTTCCGTCGCCCGGCAAAGGGCGGCGATGGTCGGGCCCTGGATCTCCTCGGCGATCCGCCGGACCGCCTGAAAATCTCCTTCGGACGCGGCCGGAAATCCGGCCTCGATGATGTCCGCCTTCAATTTCACCAATTGCCGAGCCACCCTTAGTTTTTCCTCGATACTCATGGAACAGCCCGGCGATTGTTCGCCGTCCCTCAACGTGGTGTCAAAAATCTTGATCGTCCTCATGGATCCCCCTTTCGGCTTATGCTGGTTAATAGAACGGTGTTTTAAAAGAACTAACAAAAAACCACCCTTTGAGGGGTAGCTTCTTGATGATTTTTCTCTTTGCTTCAAGCAAGAATAAATAAGCCACCCCCATCAGGTAGTAACAACAAGCCCAACAAATTTTGACTTATTTTTCTCATGAGCTTATTTTAGCAGATCCGGACCCTTTGTCAATCCGGCCTCCCTGACGGGAGCGAAGCTGCGGCGATGGATGGGGCAGGGGCCCAACTTTTTCAAGTTTTCCATGTGCTTCCGAGTGCCGTAACCCTTATGGACCTCGAAACCGTAGCCAGGATATTTCTCGCCCATAGCCTCCATAATCTGGTCACGGGCCACCTTGGCGATGATGGAAGCGGCAGCGATGGAAAAGACCAGGTTGTCGCCATCGATCACCGCTTCTTGCCCGATGCTCAGATTAGGAATCTTGAAGCGACCGTCGAGCAGAAGGAAGTCCGGCTTATGTTTCAGGGCGCCCAGAGCTTTCTTCATGGCCAGGAAGCTGGCTTCCAGAATGTTGATCCGATCGATGGTCTGGCAATCGCTCATGCCGATGCCGACTTCAAAAAAGTTTTCTTTTATTTCCACGAATAATTGCTCGCGTCTTTTGGCCGTCAGTTTCTTCGAATCCTTGATCAGATCCAAAGAGGTCTTCTCCAGGTCTTTAGCTTGGAAAAATTCGGGCCTGAGCGTGACGCAGGCAGCCACTACTGGGCCCGCCAAGGGGCCGATCCCGGCCTCATCAACAGCTCCGACTAACCGATACCCGGAACGGAACAGTTTTTTCTCGCGGCCGGAATCCATCATATCGGAGCCTAAACTCGCGGAGCGCTATGGTTGACGCTCCGGTCCAGAACCATCTTGGCCGCCTTTCCCTGCTTCAGCTGCAAATATTGGTAAGCGGCCAGGGCGGCGATGGTCGCCTGCCCGCAGGCGATGGTGATCTGTTTGAATTCGACCTGGGTGACGTCACCGGCGGCGAAGATCCCTTCGGCATTGGTCTGGCATTTCTCGTCTACCAAGATCTGATTGCGGGCATCCCGCTCGACCAGGTCGGCCACCAGGTCGGTCGAAGCGATGCGGCCGATCTCGATGAAGACGCCGTCGACGGCCTCCTCCCGAATCTCGTCCGTCTGAGAATTCTTAATCTTGATCTTTTCCACCTTTTCCCGTCCGACGATCTCCTTGATCTCGCTGTTCAGAAAGATTTCAACGTTCGGACGCGCCTTCACCTCGTCAACCACGGTCTCAAAGGCTTTAAACTCTTGACTTCGATGGACCAAAAGAACCTTGGCCGCGATCTTGGAGAGGATCTCAGCGGCATCTAAGGCGGCATTGCCTCCGCCGACCACAGCTACGGTCTTGTTGCGGAAAAGCGGGCCGTCACAATTAGCGCAATACGAAACCCCCTTGCCGCTCAATTCCGTCTCTCCGGGAATGGCCAGGCGTCTCGGAGCCAACCCCATGGCGATGATGATGGTCTTGGTCTCGTACTTATCCTTACTAGTATACACGGCGAAGCGGCCCTCGGCCGTCTTTTCAATCTTTTTGACCTCGTCATTCTTAATTTCCACGCCCAACGACTGGACCTGTTCCTGCATCTTGCCGATCAAATCGAAATTATTAATAGATTTGAATCCCGGGTAATTCTCGATTTCCGAGGCCCAGACCACCTGCCCGCCGATCTCTCGGCCGACAATTAAAGTTTTCATCTCTCGACGAGAGGCATATATGGCTGCGGTCATGCCGGCCGGACCGGCGCCAATAATAATTGTATCGTACATATTCACAAGTAATTCACATTATAAAAATTAGCTAAGATTAGCCAATTTACATAGATAAGTCCACTACTCTCTGGACTTATCCACTGTTAATTAAAAAACGTTTGAAATTTAGAAAGTCCACGCTTTAGTAGACTTTATAAATGCTGATTGATGAGTTCTTGAAGCTGCTCTTTGGTCTGATAACCAACGGTCTGTCCGACCGGCTTTCCGTCCTTAAATAAAATAGTGGTGGGAATACCCATAATTTTATATTTCTCTGCTACTGATCTGGATTCGTCCACGTTCAGCTTGCCGATCTTTAAATTCTCCTTGGTCTTATTGTCTCTTTCCAGGTCTTCAATGACCGGCCCCATCATCTTGCAGGGGCCGCACCATTCCGCGAAAAAATCGACCAAAACGACTCCTTTGCTATTTTCCACTTCTTGCTGAAAATTTTCTTCAGTGAAACGCATGTTTTTTATGAAACAATTCTTTATTTATAGCTGTGGACCATAAGGGACTTGAACGGGGCAAAAGCCCCTTAAATCACTTCTTAGTCCTCATGTCTTAAAGCAACGGGCTTTCTTTTAATGAATTTTATCCAAATTCAAATATAATCACACAAGGATTCTTCGCCCTTAATGGTCGATTTTCTTACTGACCAATGCCAGTAAGAAAATGTGGACCATAAGGGACTTGAACCCTTGACCTCTTCCATGCCATGGAAGCGCTCTAGCCAACTGAGCTAATGGCCCATGTTCTATAAAAAACAATTTTCCGTCAAGGAGGGGAATAGCCCCTGCGGCCCGTTTCCCCGCCCGCGGTCTTTGTGCCCTCGGGAGGAATCGAACCACCATTTAGGGCTTAGGAGTCCCCCGTTCTATCCATTGAACTACGAGGGCGAATGGATAATCCTTTAAAACAAAAAAACGAAAACCCCAAAAGGAGTTTACTACTATATTATATGTCATTTTTCTTAATTAGTCAAATTGCCAACTTCTCTAATTATGTTACAATATTTAGAGAAAATATAATTAATTTATCCCCGATGCCTTTGCGCGGGACTGGGGAATAATTTGCTTATGTTCAACAAAGAAATGGAGAAGGGGGGATTAAAAGACGTGGAAACCGTCATCGGCCCCTCGGTCAAGGTTAAGGGGGACTTCCATGGGCAAGGAAATATTATTGTCGAGGGAATCGTTGAGGGCAGCATTAAGACCGGCAACAGCCTGTACGTGGGCGATAAGGCCAAAGTAACGGCCAACATCGAAGCCAAAGACGCTCGGATTGGCGGCGAGATCGTCGGCAATGTCAAAGTGAAGGGGCATTTAGAGATTGCCGCCAACGCCCGTATCATGGGCGATATCGAGGCGGCCAGCCTGGCCGTTTCCCGCGGCGCCATCTTAAACGGCAACTGCTCGATGGTGGCTGAAAAAGAGCAAAGAAAGAGCTAATCTTAGCCATTATGCATGTTTATATTTATGATTCGTTCGTGAATCATAAAAAATATAATAATATTTTGGCCCGCATCGAAACCCGGCTGACCGACTTGGGATTGAACGGTAAGATTTGCCGCCTGGGCGCTATGAAAAACATCAGAGAGATGGTCAAAAGCGAACTGTCCCGAGGAGCCAAAACGATCGTAGCGGTCGGCAACGACCAAACCGTCAGCCAGGTGCTTAACGCCCTGGCGCAGAGCACCGATCCGGCCCCCTACCAAAAAACCCTTAATCCCACCCCTCCCATGGGCATCATTCCGGTCAATGGCGAAAACAATTCTATCGCCGCCGCTTTAGGAATAGGGCCGGGAGAGGAGGCCTGTGAAACCCTCTCGGCCCGCCGAGTGGAAAAATTAGATTTAGGGATGGCCAATGATGCCTATTTTTTATCGACCGCTTCCATCACCAACCAAGGAACGGTGGTCACCATCAAAAATTACTCCGTCGAACTGCTGGAAGAGGGAGAAATCAATATAATCAACCTGCCTCCGAAAGAAATGGTTTTGCCGAGGGAAGCCATTTTTAACCCTCAGGACGGCTTCTTAGACCTGCTTATCCAGACCAAAAAGAACAAGAAGCGCCTTTTTGCGGGCGCCCAAGAAATGAGCCAAAGCGTCTTCCCGGTAACTCTTTTGTCTTTGTCTAATGATCGGGGCCGGCCCCTGCTGTTGGACGGGAGCCTCGAGGTCCGCTCTCCGGCCGAGATCAAGCTTATAAAAAAGAAGTTGAATATAATTGTCGGCAAGGAGAGAAATTTTTAATTTTTGTTTCATAAAAAACTTTTCAAAATAAAAACCGCGCCCATCAAAAATGGCGCGGTGCTTTTTTAAAGAAGTGTTGATGCGTAAAGCCCAGGCTCAGGATGCCGCCGATGGCCAGAAGGCCGAGACAGAATAAGCAAGCCAGCAAACCGATAGTCGCGTTGGCGTCCCCGGCCATCTCCTTTTTTGCTCTTTGCCAACCCTCCAACATCCTTTCCAAAATCTTTTTCATCTTAACTCTCCTTGGACTGAGCGCTTCAGAGCCAGACTCTCACCTTCATCACTATTAAAGGACCTTATTATTAGGGTTGCGGTTCCGGAAGAGTCGCCTTTTTCAGTCAATTCTCGAACCACAACTTTCTTTTTAAAATTTAATTCAAACCGATCTTTTCAGATAAAAATGTCCGGCTCGACAAAAATCTCTTAGGAAGCCTTTTTGCGAAAGATATAAAGTTGCTGCAGGGCGGTCAGGAGCGTAACCACGAACCAATAGAGGGTCAGGCCGCCGGGAAGGGTCAGGCCGATGATAACCGTCAGGACGGGCATGAAGTAAAGCATC
>JAKAJF010000074.1 GCA_021813875.1 bacterium
CGGTCTTTTTGAGGCTTGACCGAATAAGCGATGGCGACGGCCGCCGCTTTCTTCATCTCGGTCGTCACCCGCTTGAGACCGCCATCCAAAAGCCCGCGGAAGATGCCCGGGAAGACCAGGGCGTTATTGATCTGGTTCGGGAAGTCCGACCTGCCCGTGCCGACAATCTCGGCGCCCGCCTTCAGGGCGAGTTTAGGCAGGATTTCCGGATTGGGATTAGCCATAGCGAAGATGATCGGCTTCGGATTCATGGATCTGACCATGGCCTCATCGACTAGATTGGCCTGGGAGACGCCGATAAAGACGTCGGCACCAAGGAGAGCTTCTTCGAGCCTACCCCTGACTTTTCTCTTATTGGTCTTCCGGGCGATCTTTTCTTTGAAGGGGTTCAACCCTTGCCTGCCCTCATAAATAGTGCCGATGCTGTCGATCAGGATGATGTCCTTGACCTTCTCGGCCAGGAGCAGCCTGGTGATGGCCATGCCGGCCGCTCCAGCTCCGTTGACGACGACCTTGAGGTCCTTCAAGGACCTGCCCGTCACCCGGCAGGCATTGATGAGACCGGCCAGGACCACGATAGCGGTGCCGTCCTGGTCGTCATGGAAGACCGGGATGTCCAGCTCCTTCTCCAGCCGCTCGACGATCTCGAAGCACCTGGGCGCCGAGATGTCTTCCAGGTTGATGCCGGCGAAGCTCGGCTCGATCCATTTGCAGAATTTGATGATTTCTTCCGTGTCGCTAGTCTTGATGCAGAGGGGCACGGCGTCGACGCCGGCGAACTCCTTGAAGATGATAGCCTTGCCTTCCATGACCGGCATGCCGGCCTCAGGGCCGACATTACCCAAACCCAAAACGGCGGTGCCGTCGCTGACGACGGCCACCATATTGCCGCGGTTAGTCAGCTCATCCAACTTTTTCTTGTCGGCGGCGATGGCACGGGAGACGGCCGCCACGCCCGGCGTGTAAGCGGCCGCCAGGTCTTCCTTGGTGGCGAGCCTGACTTTTGATTTAATTTCCAACTTGCCCCTTTTTTGCTTGTGGAGCGCAAGCGCTTTCTTATTATAATCCATATTTAAAATTATTTTATTAAACCAATGTAAGCGATCATACTCTCGACATTCTGTGGCTTATCCCTCCTGAATGAAAAATATTTTGATTCATCAAAGGTGCATTCTCCCCTGCCTTCTATGTTTTTTTCGTTTACACCTTCCTTCTTTAATTGTTCTTTAATTACTCCTTGTAAATTAATAAAAATCTTTCCGTCTCTTTTAATTATAAATTCCTTATAATCTTTAAACAGGGATTCCACGTCTTCCCTTACTTCAAAATGACATTCTCGTAAATGCGGACCGATATAAATAGCTATATTCTGCGGTTTTGATTTAAAAGTTTCAACCATTTTCTCTGTTAATTCATGAACAATATTTTTATGAACCCCTCTCCACCCAGCATGAGCAAGGCCGATGACTTCTTTTTCAAAATCATAGAAGTAAATAGGAATACAGTCGGCCACGGTTACGCCTAAAAATAAATTTTTTACTTGAGTTATCAAGCCATCTACTCCATCAAGGATCCTATTTTGTTGATCATTATCAACAATTGCGACTTTATTTCCGTGTTCTTGGCCGGCTAAAATAAATTTATTTATATTTAAATTTTTAAAATATCCATTTAAATTTTCCCATCCATCTTCAAAGTTAGGCTTCATTGAGCCATCTTTCTTTTCTGAGATTCCAAATTTTACGTTTTTAAAATTAAAATCCATATACATCTTCTTCCTTCTGGATTCCCGCCTCCGCGGGAATGACGCTGATTCTTTTATCTGTCATCCTTGCGAAGACTTACGCATTTGCCCCCTTGATAAAGGGGGAAGGGGGGATTATTTCCTTTTATTAATTTCTTCCTCGATAATTTCTGCTACTGCGTCAAGGCCTTCTAAAATATCATCATTCCAAAATCTAAGGACTTTTAAACCAAGCCCCTCCAGCTCCCCGGTTCTTTTCTCATCATAAACCCTGTCTTTCTCGCTTAAATGCGTCTCGCCGTCAACTTCAATAATTAAACCCAATTCTGAACAATAAAAATCCACAATAAAACTTCCAATAACTTTTTGCCTTAAAAATCTATATTCTTTCATCCTTAGATATTCATACCATAACTTTTTTTCGGCCGCGGTCATTTCATTCCTTAATTTTCTGGATTCTTCTTTTAATTTCTTATTATAGGGCAAATATTTAAATTTCATAATCCCCCCTTCCCCCTTTATCAAGGGGGCGTAATTTTTTATTTTAAATATTTCTTCCCTTTGAGCTTTTCCGGTAAATACTCCTGCTCTTCTTTATAGCCGTATTCCGGACTATATTTGTATCCTTTGCCATAACCCAATTTCTTCATAAGTTTGGTCGGGGCGTTCCGGATATGCAGAGGCACGGGCAGATTGCCATAATCGCGCACGTCGCGGGCCGCCTCTCCGTAAGCTATATAAAGCTCGTTTGATTTTTTGCACTTGGCCATATAGACGACCGCCTGGGCCAGGATGACGTTACATTCCGGCATGCCGATAAAATGACAAGCCTGGTAAGCGGCTACCGCCTGCGTGAGGGCCTGGGAATTGGCGAGGCCGATATCTTCCGAAGCGAAGCGGACGAGCCGGCGGGCGACGTATAAAGGATCCTCCCCTGCCTCAAGCATGCGGGCCAACCAATAGAGGGCGGCGTTGGCGTCCGAGCCGCGCAGAGATTTGTGGAGGGCGGAGATGATATTATAATGCTCCTCGCCGTCCTTATCGTAGAGAAGATAGGATTTTTGGAAAGCTTCCTTAATAATTCCCAAATCTATCCTTTTGGTCAAGGTGCTCGCGTATTCCAGGACGCTCAAGGCCACCCGGGCGTCGCCATTGCTCATCTGCGCCAAAGCTTCGAGCGCCTCGGGTTCGAGCTGAATCTTGAGACGGCCTAGACCCTTTTCTTTGTCCTTCAAAGCCCTCTCGATTATCTTCTTAATTTCCTCCGAGCCTAATTGCTTCAGGACGAATACCCGGCAACGCGACAGGAGCGCGCCCCTGATTTCGAAGCTTGGATTTTCGGTGGTGGCGCCGATCAGGATGATCGTCCCCTTTTCGACGTGCGGCAGGAGGGCGTCCTGCTGGGCTTTATTCCAACGATGGATCTCGTCGATGAACAGGATGGTTTTCATTCCCTTGTCCTTATTCTCTTGGGCTTTCTTGATGATCCGTCTCAGCTCTTCCACTCCGCTCGTGACGGCGCTGATCTGCAAGAATTCCGATCTGGTCTCCTGGGCGATGATGAAGGCGAGCGTGGTCTTGCCGCTCCCGGGAGGACCCCAAAAGATCATCGAAGGCAGCCTATCCGCCTCGATGGCTTGGCGCAGAAGCTTGCCCTCACCGACGATCTCTTCCTGGCCCAAAAATTCCTCAAAAGCCTCCGGTCTCATCCGGTCCGCCAAGGGACTTGTCTTTTTGTCAGGATTTGCCATGGCTCTATCTTATCAGGCCGGACGATAAAATTCAATTAAAATTGACAAAAAACTTCAAAATAATTAAGATATTTAATATTCGCTTTTTTCAACTTATCAACCCCTTAAAAAAGGAGGAGGAATTGATCCACGCGAAAGCCATAGTAAAAGTCATCGAAGGGCTCTTCCAGATCCCCTGCGTGGCTGCCGAAGAAGCCAAGGACTTCATCATCGTCCTTGACGAACGCTCGGTCGAGCCGACGGAGGACGAACTCAAGATGCTGGTCTCTTACCGGGAATATCTGGTCAACCGAAAGAGCAACTGCGACCCGGCCAGGATACTGGCCGAGACCAACGAGGTGCTCCGGGCCACCCTGGGCATGGACCAGGCCGGAGAGGAGGGCCTGGACTGCGGCCTGGAGATCGCCCTGTGCCTGTGCCAGCCTGAAAAGGACACCGTGGTCTACGCGGGCGCGGGCATCTCGCTTTTCGTCCTTCAGGACGGCGGGCTGCGGGAGATTCGCGGCGACAGGCGAAACGTCGGCTACCGGGAACCAAGCGCCGGGAAGGCGCGGGACGAATGGAGCAGCCACGTGCTCACGGGAGTTCGCGGCGCGCGTTTTTACGCCACCACCGACGGCTTCCTGGACGAGGGCGGCGGGGAGCGCGGCTTCG
>JAKAJF010000075.1 GCA_021813875.1 bacterium
GCGGTCTTCAAATCGGCCCGGGCGGCTTTCAGAGCGCTCGCATAAGCGGCCTTAGCGTCCTTGGTGGCTTTCACGAAAGCGGCATTAGCCTCTTTGATGGCGGCCAGGTAGGCGCCCTTGGCAGAAGTGACGGCGGCCTTTCGTTCTTTGGTCACGCTCTTGACGGGAGCATGGTTTTCCTTCACGTTGGCAGCAAAAACCGGCAGGCTGATGGTAGCCATCAGGCTCAAACCCAGGAGAAAAGCGATCAATCTTGTGGTCTTGTTCATACTTTTTTATTAAAGATTAAATTATTTTATCCTTTTAAGGACGGCCTTTTGGAAATATTCGTCATTATGCTTCAATCTCCAAAAAGTATAAAGGAACCAAAGAACGAGAAACAAACTGAAGAGAAAAAGAGCCAAGAAGGCGAAAGGCATGTAATCGATGACGGTCTGGATAAAACCGCGGATGACTGTCGAATCGGCTTCGAGATCCTCAGAGGCTATCCTTAGAAGGTCGATCAGGTTGATTTCGGTCACCTTCAGCCATAAATACCAGCCCGAAGCCAGGAAATTGAGGATCAGGATGCCGGCAACCAAAAAGATCACATTCCTGAACTTTAAATAAACCACCTGCTTCATGATACTGTTATGGAGCTTGTCGGGAAAATCTCTTTTGAAAGTTTTTTTGAACTCATCTTTCATTTTATTTCTTTTATCTGCTCTCCCAGAGCTTCCTTGCCTCTCTTCAGATAGGTCTTGACCGTATTGAGAGGGATGGAAAGCGTCGAAGAGATTTCCTGGTAGCTGAAGCCTTCGTAATAAAAGAGCAGGAGAACGGTCCTATATACGGGCTTGATCTTGGCCAAGCCCTGTTCAAGGCTAAGACCGCTCTCTATATTCTGATACGACTGCCGTCCGTCGATTGTTTCAAAACCGTCCTCCTCGTCGATCGAGAAGATTTCTCCCCTCCTTTTATCGGCTTTGAGCCAATCATAGACGGTATTGGTGGCAATCTTATAGAGCCAGCTCTTGAAGCTTTTCTCCAGGTCGATTTTTTTTAAATTTTTATATAATTTGATGAAGACTTCCTGGGTCAGATCCTCGGCCGTCTGCCTCTGGTTGACCATGCCGCTTATATAGCCGAAAATCGGCTTTTCAAATTCTAAAAGCATCTTCTCAAAGGCGGCCGGATCCCCTTTTTTTAATTTTTCAAGCGAGTCCCGCTCCATTTTTTGAATCAAAAACCAACCCCCGGGAGGGGCTGGTCCTTGGGTTATCCGTTAATTTTTATGATATTTTCGAGCGACCCCCATTTGCTCTCTCCCACCTTGGGGATGATGATCACGGCTTCGTCGCCAGACTCGCCCTTGTAATAAGTCACGCTGGCCGTGAGCACGCGCCATCTCTTGCCCTCCGAGACCACGTAAAAGGCTTCGCCTTCCTTTTCCAGCCTGCCTACGATCCTCGCTCTCTCGACCGGGCCGATCTGCTTATAGATGAAGGCTCCGTTGGGGGCGATGGTCAGCTTGAGGGTGTCCCCTTCAACCAGCCTGGACTTGGAGGCATAATTGGCCGGAACGCTATAAACCTTGCCATCCGGACCGACCATGCTTTCGCCGTCGAAGATGCCCTCGATGACTTTAGCTCCTTCCATCTCCTGGACTTCCGGCAGGATCTCGCCCTCGGCGCGCTCTTCCCCGAATTGAGCGACGTTCAATCTGGTCTCCGCTTCTTCCGTCTGGCCGAGCAGCTTCAAGGCTTGCTCGCTGCCTTCCTTCAGATTATTGAGGATCTTCTTAAGCAAAGCGGCTTTCGGCTGCGGCAGGACCAGATCTTCCTGCTCCCGATCCTCAAAGTTTGTGTTTTTGTTTGTGTTTTCCATATTTTCATTTATTTTTACAGGGAATTGGCCCTGCGTTTTATTTCGGCTTCTATTATACTCCTATCCTGGCCGTATTTCAACCGGCTCAAAGCCCTGATCTTGGCGGCCTGCTCTTCCCGCTTTAGGCCGGGAAGCGGCCAGGGGGTGGCCATGGAGAAAGGCCGGCTGGCAGTATTATCGATCAAAAGCTTGGTATAAGCCGTATATTTCTCGATATTGATGAGGTCGTATTGGTTAAAGACCGGCGCGAATTCCTTCTCCATCTCCGCGGCGTCTTCCGAACCGATCTTGAAGACCACCCAAGTGCCGACATTTCCAAAAACGGCCTCTTTGATCTGTTTATCGTCTTTCATGACCAATTGCCCCAAGTATTGATGAGCGATGATCAGATTCAAGCCGTACTTCCTGGCTTCCGAGAGGATGGAGCTGATGGAATCGGTGGTGAAATTCTGGAACTCGTCGATGTAAAGATAGAAATCCTTGCGAGCTTCCAACGGCAGATCGGCGCGCGACAGGGCGGCCATCAGGATTTTACTGACCAAGATCATCCCCAATAAATAGGAATTCATCTCACCGATCAAGCCCTTGGTCAAGTCGACCAAGAGGATCTTCTTCTTATCCATGATGTCGCGCAGGTTGAAGGAGCTCTTCTGCTGGCCGATGATCGGACGCATGGTGTCGTTGGAGATGAAAGAGGTCAGTTTGGAGGTGATATAAGGGACGATATTGGCCAGAGCCGCTTCGCCGCCGGCCTTCTCGGCCTCTTTCTTCCAGAAATCCACCACCGTCGGATCGCCGCATTTCTCAAGCTTCATCCGGCGGAAAGCCGGATCGGCCAAAACTTTAGGGATCTCCATCAAGGTCGAGCCGGAGTCAGGGTCGCTCATGATCAGGAGCATGGCGTTGCGGATGTACTGTTCGAAGATGGGGCCGCCGGTCGCCTTCAGATCATAGAGCTTATCAAAAATTTTGATCATTTCATTGATGACAAAAGTCTTCTGCTCCGGATAGCGCGGGTCGAACTCGAGCAGGTTCAGGGCGAGCGGCCTTTCGATGTCGGCCGGCGAGAAGAGGACGACGTCCTCGGCCCTTTCGGGAGGGATGCGGGAAATGATGTCGGCGATCAGGTCGCCGTGGGGGTCGACCACGCAGACGCCCTCGCCGTTCAGGATGTCCTGGATGGCCATGCTGGCGAGCAGCACGGATTTGCCGACGCCCGATTTACCGATGACGTAGGTGTGGCGGCGGCGGTCGGCCCGCTTGATCTTGATGTCTTTGACCACTCCTCGGTAGATGTTCTGGCCGAGGATGATGCCCTCTTCGGGAATGTCGGTCGGCGCCGGCGCGTGCTTGGCCAGGAGCCAGAGTATGTTGGGAGTCTCTGCCTGGCGCAGAGGGAAATGATAGAGGCTGTTCAATTCCTCCGTATTAAGAAGGAAGCCGGTCTTATCGTCGAAACGGCGGTAGATGAAATCGCGGATGATCCTTTTTTCGCCCCGAAAGATCAATTCCCGCCAAATGTGGCGGACCTTATTCTCGAAACGATTGCCGTATTCATAATAGTTATATTCGCTGAAGGCCCCGATCATATTATTAAGGAGGTTCTGGGCCAAATATTTATCTTTGGCGCTGACGATTATCCTCAGATTGACCTCCAGGCCGGCCTTCATATTTTTTTCCTCGATGACTTTCAAGGTCTCCTCTTCCATAGGCGTCAGTCTCTTCAGGTCCTCCCCGCCCCTTTCCGGCGGCTTGGCGCTCCTGATCAGGTCGCCGAAAGCGTAGAAGAAAGACATCACGCCCCGGTTGCGCAGAGCCTCGCGGACGGAATTATGCTTATGGGCGCTGGCCACGAATCTGCGCACCGTGCCGTGCCAGCCAGGCTTGGCGCTCCTGACCATGTACTGGACGGAGATGCCCTCGTCCGGCCCCAGCTTGGACATGACATTGATCAAGGAATTCATGGGGTCGGTCTCCATCTTCTGATAAGTCTTCAGGGGAAAGATAAATTCCCTCTTGGTCTTGAGGGAGGCGGCGGCCACGCCGCTCGTCGGCGAAAAAATGTTGTAATCAGGCACTTCCTCCATGACCGCTTCCGGAAAATGGGCATGCACCTGCTGTTCGAGATACCTGGCCATCCTCTTGGGAGCGGCCACGTAGAAAGCGATGACCCGCCTATGGGCGACCATCTCGAAGGAGAAATGATCGGTGCGCCCGAACAGCCAGGCCTTAAAGCCTGTCTTATTGAAACCGCGCTGGGCCCTCAATCCGC
>JAKAJF010000076.1 GCA_021813875.1 bacterium
AGTCTTTTTCTATAACGGCATCAATCTGACCAAACTCAGTTCCAGGACAAGCAAAAGTAAGATAGGGGAGTGTTTCTTCTGGATCGAAGCTCAGGGACATGAGGATGACCAGAAGATAAGCATCGCTATCGGCGTTCTCCGGGATGGATTCACCCAAAAGATCTGGGTCGCCGGTTCTTATCCGGCGGCTTCTGGGCAGTGTTTATGACACTGCCTTTTTTCTTGCATTTTTCAGGATTAGTGATAATATTTAATTAAGGAAAAATTCATTTTTCTCCTTTAAAAGCTTCACCAGTCCCGAGTCCTCGGGATGAGCTTAACAAGTTTTGGGTTAAAGAAACAAATTGGCTTTCCTTATATTCCCGCGGCCGTGGCCGTCGGATGCGGAAACGGAGGTAAAAATCACGACCGGCTATCGATAGGCTTCGCTTATCGAGCCGCTGGCCTTGATTGATTCCCATTCGGGATTCCTCATTATTTTAAAGCCAATTCTTGTTTTGCTATTTGGTGGGGCTTTTTAAGTTAATTAACGGGCTGTCGTATAACGGTAGTACGCGTGCATGGGGTGCATGTAGCCCGGGTTCAATTCCCGGCAGCCCGACAATTTTGACAATTTTAAAAGTTAATGGTATATTAAATTCATCTTTAAATCTAAATAATATCAGGGTAAGCGGATGATCGCCCCGAAAGGGGAGGAAAGTCCGGACTCCAGAGGCTTTCGGGCCTAAAAAGGCAGTGGGTAACGCCCACCAAGAGTAATCTTAGGGAAAGTGCCACAGAGACGATACTAACCGATGCCTTGGCATCGGAAAAAGGTGAAAAGTTGGTTGGTGTCTTTTATTCTCGAGATAAAAGGCTACAACCTTCGCCCTCTGGTGACAGAGTGTGCGTGGTAAACCCTGCCTGGAGCAAGAGCGAACCTCCGCCGTTCGGCGGGGATGAAAAGTGGCTCGCTATATTCCGTCAGCAATGGCGGGAACAGATAGATGATCATCCTGGCTCATGTCAGACAGAATCCGGCTTATAGCTTGCCCTGATATTATTGGGATTTAAACTTCTAGCGCATAACGGTTTTCCCTTATGCGTTTTGGCTTTTATGAAAAAGTCTGAATTATTTTTCTCCTTTCTCCTGGTGCCTTTGGATTTTTTGATGATCATCCTGGCTGGCATTTCCGCTTATTATATCCGTTTTGCCGATTTTACCAGGGAAATCAGGCCGGTTATCTTCAATTTGCCCTTCGGCAGATATTTTGAAGCGCTCTTATTGATCGCCTCCATCTGGGTGGTTCTGTTCTCTTTGGCCGGACTGTATTATATCAGATCTTCCCGCACGATCTTGAAGGAGATTTATCGGGTCGTCCTGGCCTGTTCGACCGGTCTGATGTTTATCGTCATCCTGATCTTCGTCCGCCGGGAATTATTCGATTCACGCTTCATCGTACTGGCCGGTTGGATTTTGGCCATCATCTATATCTCTCTTTCAAGGACGCTCATAAGATACATCCAGAGATCCCTCTTCGCGCAAGGCATTGGCAGACATAAGGTGGTCGTCGTCGGCGCCAATAAGACGGCCGATTCGCTCATCCGGTATTTTTCGAGCCGCAAGGGGTCGGGATACGAAGTGGTCAGACGATTGCGGGATTTTACCATCGAGACCGCGGAGGAATCGGAAGAATTCTTAAAATTGAACGAAGTGGATGAGATCATCCAGGCCGACCCCAACCTGAGTAAGGCCGAAGTTTTGCGGCTTTTTGATTTTGCCGATGAACATCATCTGACTTTCAAGTATGCCGCCGATCTTTTGGAGGCCAAGGTCTTGAGAACGGAAGTGGTAGAGGTCGCCGGGGTGCCGGTCGTCGAGGTCAAGAAGACTTCCCTCGATGGCTGGGGCCGGATCCTGAAAAGGATCTTTGATATCATCGGCAGTCTGATCTTCATAATCTTGACCAGTCCTGTCTTGGTCATCGCCGCCATTTTGATCAAACTGGATTCCCACGGCCCGGTCTTCTTCTCGAGAAGGGACGACGGCAGCTTCCTTTATCGCATCGGCCAGGGGGGCAAGCCTTTCCGTTATTTCAAATTCCGGTCGATGATTCCGGGCACCGATAATATGCGTTACAATGAGTTGGCCGACAAGAATTTCCGCAAAGACGGGCCGATGGTCAAGATCAAGGAAGACCCACGCGTGACCAGGGTCGGCAAGTGGATCAGAAGATGGAGCGTCGACGAGTTGGCGGAACTGTTCCTGGTCTTGAGGGGGGACATGAGCCTGGTCGGCCCGCGGCCCCACTTGCCGGAAGAGGTCGCTAAATACGAGCGCCATCACAAGAAAGTCCTGACCATCAAGCCGGGTATTACCGGCCTTGCCCAGACCTCGGGCAGGAGTGATTTAAGTTTTGAAGAAGAAGTTAAATTGGATACTTATTATATTGAAAATTGGTCTTTGTTGTCCGACCTGTCCATCCTTCTAAGGACGCCTTTGGCCGTGCTTAGGAAGAAAGACGCTGAATAATTTTAAGAAAGGAGGAAACTTTGAGCTGTGAGTGTCAGGAGATTCGAAGGGAAGTAATAACCGAAACCACCAGATTAGGCTATACTTTCAAGTTCGAAAGAACGACCTGCGCTTCATGCGGACTATGGAAGAGCGATAGGCTTCTCCCTGCCTGATTTAGGGATAATTTTATCCCTTTTATAATAAATATTAATTTAAATATGAAAGTCGCTTTGGTACACGATCATCTGGCCCAGGACGGGGGCGCCGAAAAAGTGCTCCAGGTCCTGGCCGGCATGTTTCCGGACGCCCCTATCTATACTTTGCTTTATGAAAAAAGCAATGTGGAGAAGAATTATAAGGGTAAGCACATCGAGACTTCGATTATTCAGCGCCTGCCGGGCGGGGTCAAACATTATAAATGGTACATGCCCTTCATGCCCATGGCCGTGGAATTCTTCGACTTGAGCGGCTATGATCTGGTGATCTCCGACGCGAGCGCCTTTGCCAAAGGCGTCGTTACTAGGACCGATACTTTGCATATCTGCTATTGCCATACGCCCACCCGCTATCTCTGGAGCGATACCCATTCTTATATCAATGATCTGAAATATAATAAATATTTCAAAAAGATCATCTCTCTGGTCTTGAACTATGTCCGCATCTGGGACCGGGTGGCGGCCGACCGGGTAGACGTCTATATCGCTAACTCGAAATTCATCGCTGGCCGCATCAAGAAGTACTACCGGCGGGAGGCGAAAAAGATCATTTACCCGCCGGTTGATCTCAAGTCTTTCAGGATTTCTCGGGAGTTAGGCGATTACTATCTGATCGGCGGCCGGCTTGTCCCTTATAAGAAGTTCGATATCGTCATCGAGGCTTTCAAGAAGCTCGGTTTGCCTTTGAAAGTCTGGGGAGACGGTGTCGATAGGGAGAGGCTCATGAAAATCGCCGGAGACAGTAAAAATATCGAATTTTTAGGCAAGGTGAGCGATCCGGAAAAATATGAGCTTTATAGCAAGTGCATAGCCTTCATAAATCCGCAGGAAGAGGATCTGGGGATCACCCCTATCGAATCCATGGCTTCCGGCCGCCCCGTGATTGCCTATAAGAAAGGGGGGGTGATCGAGACGGTCGTCGACGGCTTTACCGGGATATTTTTCGAAGAGCAGACGCCCGAGAGCCTGATCGGAGCGATTTCCAGATTCAAGCCGGAACAATTCGACTCGGAAGCGATCAAGAGGCACTCGGAGAAATTTTCGACTGAGAGGTTCAGGCAAGAGATGGAGGAATTTATCGAAGAAGAATATAAAAGATTCAAAGACAACATGAACGCCGATTAAATCTCGGCGTTTTTTGATGGAGGATAATTAAATTTGTATTGCGGCACTCGTTCTAATCTGAAGCGTTCTTTCCAGCCGCAATCGCCGACGCCAACGTCGAAAATTTCGGCTCCCAGGCTAATGGCTTTCTCGATATTCTTAAAGATGAGATATTTTCCCAAATTAGGGATTTTTTTATTATCCGAGCCGGTCGAGAGCAGATAAAAGATCTTGTTGTAAAGGATGGAGACGGAGGCGGCTAATTTTTCACCATTGAC
>JAKAJF010000006.1 GCA_021813875.1 bacterium
TCTCGGTGGCTTCTTCGATATGGCGCGCCTCCGAATTGGCAGGCTGATATAGATGGAGAAAATTGATCCAAAGCATTTAATTCTTTAAGGCCTTCTTATAAAGTTGCAGGTACTTTTTGGCAGGCACCTCCCAGCTGTTCGACTCTTTCATGGCCCGCACCCGCATATTTCTCCAGGCATCTTTATGATAATAGGTCTCGAGGGCCCTGACGATAGCTCCGTAAAGGGAAAGGATGTTGAAATCCGGAAAGGTGAAGCCCGTGCCGACGTCTTTCTTGGGATTATAATTTTCGACTGTGTCATAGAGCCCTCCCACCCGCCTGACCACGGGGATGCAGCCATAACGCATGGCGATCAACTGGTTGATGCCGCAGGGCTCGTGATAGGAAGGCAGGAGAAAAAAGTCGGCTCCGGCGTAAATGAGCGTCTCTTTCTCTTTGTTCTCTTCGAAAGGCAGCCAGACGATCTTCTCCGGAAATCTTTTGCTATATTTTTTCAACTCCTGGATATACTTCTTGTCACCATCGCCCATGACCACGATCTGCAGGTCCAGCCGGGCCAACTGATCAAGGAGCTCACTGATGAGCTCGAAACCTTTCTGGAAAGTGACCCGGGAAGTTAGACCGACGATCGGAATTTCTCGATTGATCGGCAGACGCAGGAGCTTCTGCAGATATTCCTTGTTGAGCTTCTTGCGGTGGATCTTCCTGTAATCATAGTTCCTATAAAGCCGGCGGTCATCCTGGGGATTGTAGGCGTGGTAGTCGATGCCATTGATGATGCCAAACAATCTATTTTCCCGGTTCTTCAAGATGCGATGGAGATCCTGACCGAACCTTTTGGTCATGATCTCCTCGCGGTATTGTTCGCTGACCGTATTGATGATGTCGGCCGAAAGGATCGCCCGCTTGGCGAAATTGACATATTCGATGTCCGGATTGGTGATATGAGGGATGCGGCGGCGGCCGTTATCTTTCTTCTCGACCGGCACCTCCCACCAATTGCGGCCGAATTGAAAAGTCAGATTATGGATGGTAAAAATGGTTTTAGCTTTTTCCAAAGTTTTGGAATAGCGGAAATGGGTCTTGAGATAGAAGGGAATCAGCCCGGTGTGCCAATCATGGCAATGGATGATATCGGCATTGAACTTCAAGAGGGACAACAATCTCAAAGCTGCCACGTTAAAGACGAGGAAGCGCACATTGTCATGGTTGGAGCCGTAAAGGATCTTGGACTTGGAAAAATATTTCTTATTCTCAATGAAATAGACCGGCAAGTCCTCCATTAGATAACCTCTCCAGATATTTACCGAGACCCAATCCTGGGAATTAAGATGGACCTTGATATCTTTAAAAATCAATTTCAGACGATTTTTCTTCTTGTCGATGACCGGCTCATAAAGGGGAGTGATGACGATCACTTCTTGACCCAGGCGCTTCAGAGCCTTAGGTAGGCTCCTGGCCACGTCGGCCAGGCCGCCCGTCTTGGAGAAGGGAGCGACCTCGCTCGCGACAGAGACGATTTTCAGGGCCTTAGGCATAATTATTTAGAGAGAATTAGCCGAGCAGATGGCGATCGCCAAAGCGTCGGCAGCATCGTCGGGCTTAGGTATCTCTTTTAAATTCAAAAGCAGCTTGACCATCCTTTGCACCTGCTGCTTCCCGGCCTTGCCGTAAGTCGAAACGGCCTGCTTGACCTGCAAAGGCGTGAATTCGACCACCCGCTTATTGTGCTGTTTAGCGGTCAGCAGGATGACCCCCCGGGCCTGGCCGACCACCAGGGCGGTCTTAACGTTCTTGGAGAAAAAAAGTTCCTCGACGGCTACCAGGTCGGGGTCATGTCTTTCGATGATCCGGGCGAGTTCAGCGTTCAAGATTTCGAGCCTCTCGACCAATTCCTTCTTGGGACCGGTCTTGATCGAACCATATTCCAGGCAAGAGAGCTGGCCGCCATTCCCGACCTGGACCAGGCCGAAACCGGTATCGGCGATACCCGGGTCGATCCCCAAGATTAATCTTTTACCCGTCATTCGAGCGACCGCGAGGAGCCCGGGCGACGAGAAAAGGTCGCCAAGGCCGTCCTGAACCATCCAGGATCCCTCGCCATAGATTAAATATCGGCATTGGTATAATAATCACTGACATCTTCGTTGTCCTCCAACTCTTCCATGAATCTCTCCACCTTTTCCCGGTCTTCGCCTTCGACTCGCTGCTCTTCCTTGGCCACAAATTCGGTCTCCGAAGATTCAGCGGCTACCCCTTTACTATCTAAGAAATTTTTGACTTTTTGCAGATCTTCTATCTTGGTAAAAATAGTGATTCCTTCTTCTTCGCGGGCGATATCCTGGGCACCGGCATCGATCAGTTCCAGCTCAAAATCTTCATTATTTAAATTCTTGGACCCGAGCTCTTCCCCGCTCACTCTGATGATTCCCTTCTGTTCGAAGTTCCACATCACCGCGCCCAAAGAGCCGCCATATTCCGAGAAAAGATGGCGGATGACCGCCGCCGTGCGGTTTTTGTTGTCAGTCAGGCATTTAACCACGAATTGGGCCTTGGCCGGACCGATGCCTTCGTAAACCAGCTCCTCGATCGTCTGGCCGCCCAACTCACCGGTGCCGCGCTTGATCGATCTCTCAATGTTGTCCTTAGGCATGTTCATGCCCCTGGCCTTGTCGATGGCCATGCGCAAGGAAAAGTTGGTGGCCGGGTCGCCGCCCTTGCGCGCGGCTATGGTGATGAGTTTGCTGATCTTGGTGAAAACGGCCGATTTTTTGGCGTCGGTCACCGCTTTTTGCCGCTTGGTCGTCGCCCACTTGGAATGTCCTGACATAATTAGATCCTAAATATAAAATAAAATCAGACATCGGTCTGATAAATTTATTTTAGCACATCCGGAGAGAAAAATCAATCTGTTTCTGACAAATTTTTTATGCTATAATTCAATTGTTAAAAATAATTAAATCTATCTTTTATGGCCAAATTAGATAATTTAAAAAAGATAAAAGAGATCGGCAAGGGCGGAGTGATCGAATCCATCGAAGGCCTGCCCCATCAATTGAGGCAGGTCCTGGAAGAAGCCCATCTGATCAAGATTCCGCACAATTATAAAAATATCGACAAGGTAGTGGTCAACGGCATGGGTGCTTCCAATCTGGGCGCCGGCATCTTCAAGGCCGTCTTTTCCGACCAGGTCAAAGTCCCGATTAACATCGTTCCCGGTTACGAGGTGCCGGCCTATGTCGACAAGAACACCCTTTACATCCTCTCTTCCTACTCCGGCGGCACCGAAGAACCGCTGATGGCTTATAAAGAAGCCAAGAGGCGCGGCGCCAAGCTGGCCGGCATCACCGCCAATCTCCATGACAAGCTGGAAAAGCTGATGATCAAGGAGAACATCCCCGGCTACATCTTCAAGCCTGAAAACAACCATTCCAACATCCCCAGGCTGGGCTTGGGTTATGCCATCTTCGGCACGGCCACCATCCTGGCCAAGGCCGGGCTGGCGGAGATCAGGCCCCGAGATATCGAGAAGATCATCTCCACCTTGGAAATCTGGGACCGAGAGCTAAGACCGGCTTCCAAGACGGAGAACAACCCGGCCAAACGGCTGGCCGAGAAGCTTCACGGCAAATTGACCGTCTGTGTGGGCGCCGAATTCCTGACCGGCAACCTGCGCGTCTTAAGGAACCAATTTTGCGAGAACGCCAAAAACTTCGCCGCTTATCTTACCTTACCAGAATTGAACCATTACGCCATGGAGGGCCTGGCCCACCCGAAGAGCAACAAGAAAGACCTGGCCTTCTTCTTCATCGATTCTGATTTTTACTCTAAGCGGGTGCGGTTGAGGAGCGGATTGACCAAAGAAGTGGTCAAAAAGAACGGCCTCCGGATTGTCGACTATCGGCTGAAGGGCCGCTCCAAATTGGAACAGGCCTTCGAGCTCCTGCAATTAGGGACTTGGCTGACTTTTTATCTGGCCGTCCTGAACGATAATAATTCCGGCGGCAATCCTTGGGTCGATTGGTTTAAGAAAGAATTAGCCTCCCAAAAATAACTATGGATTCTTGCGCCTATAACCCCTACGACCCCAGCCAGCGCGGGCGGGTCAGCAAGTGCCAGCTGATCAAAAGATCACTCGAAAAGCAGAAACAGCAGAAAAAGACCGCTCCCAAAAAGGATTGCGAGGATGACGAGTGCTGCTGTTGTCGCCACTAATTCTCTCCAGATTTGACAGAAAGACCCTTTTTTGTTAGAGTATTTTTGTTGCCGAGAGGGCAATTTTTGTTTTGCGCCCATAGTTCAATGGATAGAACACCAGCCTTCTAAGCTGGTTATGGGGGTTCGATTCCCTCTGGGCGTACTGATTGCGAGAGCAATTCATGGTGGCTATAGTTCAATGGTAGAACACTGGTTTGTGGCACCAGACACGAGGGTCCGATTCCCTCTAGCCACCCAAAAATAAAAAAGTTCCGGCTTGTCCGGGGTTTTTTTATTTGTGCTTAGGGGGATGAGGATCCTCGCCTGACCATTTTATTCTGAAAATTAAAAAAAGACTCTCTTATAAGAATCTTTTAAATGACCGGCAACCTTCAAGCCGCCTGCCTAGCGCCTGAGGCTTCCTCGAGGAAGATCTGCGTGTGATCGAAGTCGGTGCCTATTTCTTCGGAAAAACTCCTGGCCAGGCCGCCAAAAATTTCTTCGAAACATCCGCTCGAGATGAGGCCACAATCGTCCATCACCTCCTCGGCTTTGGCGATGACGGCCTTCTCCTTCTCGAGACCTTGGGGATGTTTTTTCAGATGAGCAAGACGTTCCTAATATGTACCATCTCGAAATTTCCTCCTTTCCTTTGAAATGTGCGGCATTTAATAAATAACTGTAATACGCAAAGGTTGAGATGTCAAGAAAAAGATGTTTTTCTAAAAATAAAGCCCGCGGACTTGAAGGAGTTTTTATTTTTAATCATAAATTATATAATAAGATCATGAATAAAATAATTATTAGGGAGGCTCCACTTGAAGATGTTATTAAAATTAATGCGACCGTCCCGGAATTTGATCCGGCCTTGGGGAAGGATTATTTCGCAGAAAGGATCGCCGGCAAGAAAAGCCTGGCCATCGTCGCCCATCTGGAAGGCCGGCCAGCCGGTTACCTGGTCGGCTACGACAAGTTCGAGGACGGCTCTTTTTACTGCTGGATGGCGGCCGTCGACCCGGCCTACCGTCGGCAAGGCGTCCTGAAAGCCCTGATGGATTACCAGAATGACTGGGCCAGAAAAGAGGGTTTTAACAAAATAAAAATCAAAACGCGGAATAATCGGAGAAGTATGCTCGGGTATCTGGTGAAGGCCGGCTTCCTTTTTACGCAAGTCATTCCCTGGGAAAAGACGGAAGATAACAGGATAGAATTGGAAAAAAATCTTTAAAAGCGTATAATTAAAATATGCCCAAATCAACGGAAAAAAAGGAAGAAATAATGAGGAAATTAATCAACGAGGAAAAGATCGAAGAAGACTTGATCTCTCTTTATTCGACCTTGCTTGAGTCCGGCATTTTCAACTGCTTGGATTCCAATATCATTGATAGCGTCTATAAGAACCTGACGGTCTTAAAGGAAGAATCGGTCATGCATCGACAAGTGGTCGCCGAAATAATAAAAAGACATCAAAAAATATGAAGCAGAAAAAATGCAACCTCTCCAAAACGGCCATGCTGAAGGACATCGATGCCTGCCTCGATTCGGAAATCAGGGCGCTGACCCTATACCAGATCCTCCTGCCATTATTAAAGAATAAGAATGACGAAGCTAAGATAAGCGCCGTCATAAAAGACGAAGAAAGGCACATAGAAATCGTAAAAAATCTCAGGGAAGTCGTCGAAATCTATTATAAGAAATAATTTTCTCTTTCTTTACGCCCCGGCCGCCGGGGCTTTATTTTTTTCTCTTAGATTGCAAAATTTCTAACAATAAATTATAATAGAGGGCGCTATGGAAACCAGGACCGACGAACAATTGGCGGCCGATTACTTGGGAGGCGACGAAAGGGCCTTGGAATTTTTAATCAGAAAATACCTGGCTGAAATTTATAATTTCGCCCTTAGCTATGCCAAGGACGCTGCCGAGGCCGAAGATATCACCCAAGAAGCCTTTGTCAAACTCTGGAAAAATTTTAAAAAATACAGGCCGGAGCATAGATTCAAGAGCTGGTTATTTGTCATCGCTAAGAATACCGCTCTCGATCATTTGAAGAAGAAAAGGCCGGCCGCCTTCTCGGATCTCGAAACTGAGGAGTTCAGATTTGAAGATCTGGCCGATGATAAGGCCCTCTCGCCCCTGGCCTTGATTGAAAAAAGGGAGAAGGAAAAGGCGGTCAGCCAGACCCTCGACCGGCTGGCTCCGGCCTATAGATCAGTCATGGATCTTCATTATAAAGAAGGCCGCAATCTCCGGGAAGCGGCCGAAATCCTGAAAGAACCGCTAAATACGGTCAAAAGCAAACACCGAAGAGCCCTTCAACTCTTAAAAAAACTGCTTTCTTAAGGCAGGCGCACCAAAACCGGGAGAGCGGTCGTATTATTAATATATGACGCATCTGCCCTCTCCCGATCTCTACGACCGGATCATCAATCGCATAAACTATGAAAAGAAACTTCTCAGGCTGAAGAGAAGGCTTTTTTGGTTTTCTTCCGGCCTTTTAGTTTCGGCGACCGTGCTCGTGCCGCTCGCCCAGAAGTTCTATGCCGACCTGGCGCAGTCGGGGCTGCCGCAGACCTTCTCTCTCCTTTTCAGCGATTTCCCGGCGGTCAAAGACAATCTTAACGATTTCGTCTTCTCGCTCCTTGAGGCTGTCCCGGCCGCCTCGGCCGGCCTGGCTTTGTCGGTCTTGCTCATCTTCTTATTTAATCTCGCTAAGACTTATGACTTCTGGCTCGACTTCAAGCGGGTCCGAAGATCAATCTAAAATATATGAAAATCAAAGAACCTTTCTCTAAGATCGCGGGCGTCATGAAGTTAAGACATCTTAAAACGCCCGTCCTGGTCGTGGCTTCGATCCTGGTCCTAGTGCTCGTCTTTTTCGCCGGCGCCCTGGCCGGTTTCGAAAAGGCCAGATTTTCCTACGGTTGGGGCGAGAACTATTTCAATAATTTCGCCGGCAGGCACGGCCGATTCATCGGCATGAATGCCCACGGCGTAGTCGGGGAGATTATCTCCCTCGACAACAATACTATCATTCTCAAGGGCCAAGACGATGTCGAGAGGACCATTCTCACCGACAAAAGGACTGACATCAGAAAATTCGCCCAAGACATCGGGATTTCCGGCCTGAAGAGCGGGGACAAGATTATCGTCCTGGGCAAGCCGGACGACGGCCAGATCAAGGCCAGGTTCATCAGGGTCATTCCGGCCAATTTTCCACTTCCTCCGACGCAACCTGATTTCCGGGGAGGCGTCCAGCTCAACTCCCAGGGCACTTCCACTCCGGCTACCGATGATCAAGGCACCTCAAGTCCGGCCGGCGGCCCTGGACAGAACCAAAGTTAATCCAAACGCATGAATTTGAAAAAACATAAGCTAAAACTGTTCTTCAGCCTCATCATCGTCCTTATGGGCGGATATTATGGCTATCAAAAGTTTCTCAAAAAGCCGACGCCGATAGAATATCTCACCGAACCGGTGCAAAAAACGACTATCACCGTTTCCGTAGACGGCTCCGGCCAGGTTTCGGATCTGAACAAGATCGATTTGAAGCCTCTGGCCTCGGGAGAGATCGTCGAAACCAAGGTCAAGAACGGCGACCTCGTCAAAAGCGGCCAGACGTTGGCCGTCATCGACCAGAAAGACAACCAGGTGGCGCTCGACCAGGCCAAAGCTTCTCTGGCCAATGACCAGGCGAGCTTAGACAAACTGCTCAAAGGGACGACCGGCAATGATATCAAACTGCAGCAAGACACCATCGATCAATCACAGACCTCTTATAACAATGCCTTGGCCAATCTCGAGAGCGTCAAAAATTCCACGGCGACTTCCATCAGCCAGGCGCAAAACACTCTGTCCGATCTGCGATCGACCACCCAATTCAATCCCACCAACAAACGAGGCGCGGTCCTGACCGCTTTGAATGATAAGCTGGTCGGCGTCCAGACGGCTTTAGACGCCGAAGACCGGATCTTTACCGATAGCAACGCCAAAGACACTTTAAGCATCCAAGACCCTGCCTCGCTTACCAGCGCCCAAAATGACTATAACCAAGCCTTGCAATTACTATCCCGAGCCGATATCAGCTTAAGCCTGGCCCAGGGCAACCCTACTGACAGTAACCTCGATCAAGCCGTCAATGACGCCCTGGGCGCCATCAGCCGCGCCCACGACTCTCTGAATTATCTTTTTACGGCGCTCCAGAAGACCATTACCAGCGCCAAATTTAGCCAAAGCCAGTTGGATACTTTCAAATCCAGCATCAGCGGCCAATTGAGCGCCATGAGCAGCGCCGCTTCCGCCATCCAGACGGCCATACAAAGTTTGAAGGATGCCTTGACGGCCGCGGAGAACGCCTTAGCCTCCGCCCAGACCTCAGCCGCCCAGCAGGTCGCTTCCGCCCAGGCCCAAGTCGCTTCCGCCCAGAACGCCTTGCAGCTGGCCAAGGACCAGCTGGTCAAATTAAAAGCGCCGGCGCCGGAGCAGGACATTGACGCCGCCCGGGCCCAGGTCGCTTCCGCCCAGGCCCAAGTCGAGAATGCCCAAAATGCCTACAACGACAACATCATCAAGGCGCCTTTCGACGGGCAGATCGCCCAGATCAACGTCCAGAAAGGGGACCAGGTCGGGGCCACCACCATAGTCGCCACCCTGATCACCCAGCAGAAGGTAGCCGTCATTCCCTTGAATGAAGTGGACGAGGCCAAGATCAAAGTCGGCGACCAGGCGACCCTGACCTTCGATGCCATCGATAATCTGACTATCGCCGGCAAGGTCGCCGAGATTGACACTTTGGGCACGGTCAGCCAAGGAGTCGTCACCTATAACGCGACTATCGGCTTCGATACCCAGGATTCCAGGGTCAAATCAGGTATGAGCGCCAACGCCTCGATCATCACTGATGTCAAACCCGATGTCTTGGCCGTCCCTAATGCCGCTCTCAAGACCGATAACGGCGACTACGTGGAAGTTTTGGGAGCCGATAATCGACCTAAAGAAAAAGCTGTCCGGATCGGTATCGCCAACGATTCTCTGACGGAGATAATAAGCGGCCTTAAGGAAGGCGACCCTGTCGTCACCCAGACCATCGATCCCAACGCCAAAACTCCGGCCCAGACCCAGGGCCAGCGCGGCGGCTTCGGCTTCCCCATGGGCGGTGGGGGCGGCAGAGGTGTCTTTGTAGGCGGCAAAGGCGGTTAATCGTAAAAAAAATGATCGAGTGCAAACATATCTTTAAGACCTATGAAAATGATGGCATCAAGACTGAAGTTCTTAAGGATGTCTCATTCAAGATAAATAGCGGGGAATTCGTGGCTATCATGGGCCCGTCGGGCTCGGGCAAATCCACCCTGATGCACATCTTAGGCGCCTTGGACAACCCTTCCGGCGGGGAATATATCCTCGACGGGCAGGACGTTTCCAAGCTGACAGATGACGAGCTGGCCGGAATCAGGAATTCCAAGATCGGTTTTGTCTTCCAGGCCTTCAATCTCCTCCCGCGGGCGACCGTCATCCGCAATGTCGCCTTGCCCCTGGTCTATTCGGAAAAAAGCAAAGACGAACGGGAAAGGATCGCCAAAGAAGCCCTCCTTCAGGCCGGGCTGGACGAATCGCGCTTCTACCATCTTTCCAACCAGCTTTCGGGCGGCCAGATGCAGCGCGTGGCTATCGCCCGCTCCTTGGTCAATGATCCGGCCATCCTCTTGGCCGATGAACCGACCGGCAACCTCGATTCCCAGACTGGCGATATCGTCCTCGGCACGTTCCAAAAACTTAATGCTCTCGGCCGGACCATCATCCTCATCACCCACGAACAATACGTGGCCGAGCATGCCGACCGCATCATTCTCATTAAGGACGGCAAGATTTTGAGCGATCAAGAGAATCGGGATAAACGCATAATTTAATCCAATGAAAATTAAAGACCTATTCGAGGAAAGTTACAGCGCCTTGACCTCCAACAAGGTCAGGTCCAGCCTGACTATCTTGGGCATCATCATCGGCATCGGTTCGGTCATCGCCATGGTCTCCATCGGCCAGGGCGCCCAAGGCTCGATCGAGTCTCGGATCCAATCGATCGGATCCAACCTGATCATAGTCATGCCGGGGATCCAACGGGAATTCGGCGGGGCCAGTTCCGGACGGGGCAGCGCCCAAACCCTGACTCAGGAAGACGCGGACGCCATCAAAAGCCAGATCACCTCGGCCAAAGCCGTAGCTCCGGAACTTTCCAGAAGATTCCAGGTGACGGCCAAAGGTACCAATACCAACACCCAGATAGTCGGCACCACCGCAAGTTACCCGGACGTCCGCAATTTAAGCATGGAGAAGGGCGTATTCATCTCGGACGCCCAAGTAAGAAGCTCGGCTAAAGTGGCCGTGCTCGGTCCCAATACCAGGGATGACCTCTTCGGCAGCGGCGCCGACCCGATCGGCCAGGCCGTCCGCATCAATAAAGTCGAATTCAAAGTCATCGGCGTGACCAAGGCTAAGGGCGGCAGCGGCTTCACCAATCAAGATGATATGATCTTCGTGCCTCTATCAACTTCAGAGCATTATTTGGTCGGCGGCGATTACGTGACGACCGTCAGCGTCCAAGCGAAGGACGCCAACTCCATGAGCACGGTCCAACAACAGATCACCGACTTACTCCTCCAAAGACACAGGATCGCCAATCCCCAGCTGGCTGATTTTAACGTCATGAACCAGGCTGACATCGTGGCCACCGCTTCGGGCGTGACCAATACCTTCACCATGCTGCTCGCCTCCATCGCCGGCATCTCCTTGATCGTCGGCGGCATCGGCATCATGAACATGATGCTGACGACCGTGACCGAACGCACCCGCGAAATCGGCTTAAGGAAGGCCATCGGCGCCACCAAGAGCGATATTAACGCCCAGTTTCTGACCGAAGCGGTCATGCTCACCTTCCTGGGAGGTTTCTTGGGAATAATCCTGGGCTGGCTCCTCTCGATTTTAGCTTCCCGGTTTACCGGCATCTCGGCCAAGATCTCCCCGACTTCTATTTTTCTGGCTTTCGGGGTCTCAGCCGCCATAGGCTTGGTATTCGGTTACTATCCGGCCCGGCGAGCGGCCAAATTAAATCCGATCGAAGCTTTAAGATTCGAATAATAATCAAAAAACTATGAATAAATTTTTATCAATTGCAATCACGGCAATCATAGCCGGGGCGGTCGCCTTCTATGGCGGCATGAGATACGACAGCTATAAGAGCGGCCCTTCCTTGGCTGATTTGAAAAATCTTCCCCAGCAGGAAATAAGGCAGAAGCTCCAAGCATCGGGGTTGTTCGGTGGCGGCAATCGCGGTATGATAGCTTTAAGGCGAAACGGGGGGAACTCGAGCTTTATCGGCGGAGAAATCATCTCTAAAGATGATAAGAGTATCACCATCAAATCGCAAGATGGCGGCTCTAAGATCGTCTTCCTTTCTCCCAGCACCCAGATCAATAAATCAACGGCCGGATCTTCCGCTGATTTGGCGGCCGGAAAACAAGTTACCGTGAACGGCACCGCCAACGCCGACGGCAGCCTGACCGCCGACCTGATCCAGATCAGACCGGAAGAAAGATCCTCACAAAATCAATGACCGCGGCGAATAACTTAATTTCGATAGCGCATTGGGCCATCAGCCATGGCTACCTTTTCATGTTCCTGGCGATGTGCCTGGAGGGGCCGATCGTCACGGCCGCGGCCGGATTCGCCGCCTCTTTGGGATATTTCAATCCTGTTTATGTCTTGATCCTCTCCATCTTGGGCGACCTCATTCCTGATACCGGCTATTATCTCTTCGGCTATGTCGGACGGATCGCCCTGGTCGAAAGGTTCGAGAACCGTCTCGGCCTTTCCAGGCAACGCATCGGGAGGCTGGAAGAACTGCTGAAGAAGCATTTTTCCAAGACCATGATCACTCTCAAATTGACTCCAGTCCTGGCGGCGCCCGGATTCATGATTGTCGGCGCCTTAAGGATGCCTTTCAAAAAATTTCTCAAATTTTGCTCATACGTGACCGTCCCGAAAGCGCTTGTCTTCCTCTTCATCGGTTATTACTTAGGACAGGTCTATTTCATAAGTAAGTTTCTGGCCTACGGCAACCTTCTGCTTTTCGGAATCTTTCTCGTCATCATCGGCATTTACATAGCTTACAGGATCATCACCAAAAAATTATCTAAAAATATCGAATAAGAGCTTATGAGAATCGCCATTTTTTCTGACAATTTTTATCCGGAATTGAGCGGAATCCCTGATTCCCTCATCCCCTTAGCTGAAGAACTGATCAAGCTCGGCCACCAGATCGATTTTTACGCCCCCAAATATTCCCGCAAAGATTTCGAGCGGGGCGGCAGGGAGTTCAAGGAGCTTGATCTGGGACCCAACATGCGGGTGGTCCGCTTGGCTTCCTTGTCGGCCCCCATGGCTACCCAGCAATCCCGCGTCGTCATTCCCCTGCCCTGGAGATGGCTGAAAATGAGGAAAGACAGGCCTGACATCATCTTCACCCATCAATTCTTCGGGGTCGGCATAGAGGCTCTGCTGGCGGCGAAATTCTTAAAAGTACCTCTGATCGGCACCAACCATACTTCCATCGCCCAAGTCGTCCAATACAGTCCGGGGGGCTTCAAGTGGGTGCAGAAACTCTTTTTGAGATATGCCACCTGGTATTATAATCGCTGTCTGTTCGTGACCGCCCCTTCCCGATTGATCATCGAGGAAATGCTTGAAAACGGCCTGAAGCGCCCTCACGCGGTCGTCCCCAATCCGATCGACCTGGACAATTTCACCCCTGTCGGAGATCGGGATCATCAAGTCCTCAAAGACCGGCTGGATCTTCCCGATCCTACCATCATTTCGGTCAGCGGCCTGGCTCCCTGGAAAAGGATCGACGTCATCATCAGGGCCATGGCCCTGGTCCGCCGGACGATTCCCGCCGCCCGCCTGGTGATTGTCGGCCACGGAGCGGAAAGAGAAGCCTTGGAAAGATTGGTGAAGGAGCTGGACCTGGGTAATCATGTCAGCTTTCTGGGCAGCCGCTACAAAAAGGAGCTGGCCCAGACCATCCAAGCCTCCGAAATTTTTATCAATACCAGCCCTTCGGAAGCTTTCAGTATGACTATTTTCCAGGCCATGGCCTGTGGCAGGCCGGTGATCGGCGTCAGGGCCAGAGCCTTGGCTGAATTTATCACTGATAAAAACGGAGCTTTGGTGGAGCCGGGCGATCATCAGGGACTCGCCCAAAAAATCATCGAACTGTTAAACGATCCTGAGAAAAGGAAACAGTTGGGTAAAGGAGGAATAGAGACAGCCGACCGGTTAGCTCCGGAAAAAATAACCAAGAGATGGGAGGAAATCTTCACCCAACACGCCAAGAAAAAATTAAAGATGAGCGTCGTCATCCCTGCTTATAATGAAGAGGCTTACCTCCAGGATTGCCTCAAATCGGTCTTTGAAGATATCAGGGGCTATGAAGAGCGGGTGGAGATAATCGTGGTCAATAACGCCAGCACCGATAGGACCGGGGAGATCGCTTCCTCTTTCCCCGGGGTCAAGGTGGTGGATGAGCCGCGGAAGGGCTTGCCCCGCGCCAGGCAGGCCGGCTATCAGGCGGCCGCCGGCGACCTGATCGCCAACATCGACGCCGATAATCGCCTGCCCCGAGGCTGGACTGAAAAAGTGATGGAAGAATTTTCCGGGAATCCCAAACTGGCCGCCCTGTCCGGGCCTTTCGTCTTTTATGATCTCTCCTGGCTATGGAATCTCCAGGCCAAATTCTTCTATTTCTTAGGCTATCTCTCGTATCTGATAAGCCACTTCATCTTGAGAAAGGGTGGCATGCTCCAGGGCGGAAATTTCATCATCCGGAAATCGGCCCTGGATCAGATCGGCGGCTTCGACGAAAACATCTTCTTTTACGGAGAGGACACCGACGTGGCCCGCCGCCTGCAGAAGACCGGCCTGATTAAATTCACCTTCGGCCTGCCCATCTTCAGTTCGGGGCGCCGGCTGAAGAATGAAGGCTCCTTAAAGACCGGGTTCATCTATATAATAAATTATCTCTGGGTCTTTATCTTCAAGAAACCCTTCCATAAGGATGTCTACATCGAACATCGCTAAATTATGAGGCAACTTTTTGAAAAACATTTCTCCTTCTGGTCGCAAAGATCCCTGCGCGTAAGCGCCGTCTTGAGCTTCCTGTTGCTGCTTCTGAGCTTAGTCATAAACTACCTGGCCAATCTTTATACCTCGCTCCATGCCAGCAACTATGTCTCCGACCTGATCCTCGACCATCTGCCGGTCATCAATGTCGATTTCATCTTCTTCGAAGGCTTCAGTCTATTTTTAGTTTTCGTGGCCGGCCTCCTCATAAGAGAGCCACGCAAGATTCCCTTTGTCTTGAAAAGCATCGCTTTATTCATCCTGATCAGATCAGCCTTCATGATCCTGACCCATGTAGCCATCCCTCCCAACCATTCCTACGTCGACCCGAACAGATTGCTGGAAGATATCACTTCGGGAAGCGACCTCTTTTTTTCCTCCCACACCGGCCTGCCTTACCTGATGGCTCTAATCTTCTGGAATAACAAATTTTTAAGGATAATTTTTCTCCTGGCCGCCGCCTTCTTCGGCTTCAGCGTCCTCCTCGGGCATCTCCATTATTCAATCGATGTCTTCTCCGCTTTTTTCATCACTTATTCAATCTTCAAGATCGCGCAAAGATTCTTCTCCAAAGATTACCAATTGTTAGATTAATCTTAAAATAAAAAGCGCTCGCTATTTAAGCGGGCGTTTTATTTTTCGGCGACAAAAGTTTCGCCACAGACATGACAGTCATACTGTCCGGCCCGGTAAACATGTAGTTTCCAGGCACGGCAATATGGGCAGCGCACGTCACCGGCGCCATCAAGCTTGGCTCGCAGAGGTGCGACAATAGGCGCATGAGAACCGTTGGCGCGATTAAGGCGCTCGAGCTGGGCCTGAATCAGGCCTCTCCTGTGCGCCTCGATCGAGCTCCGCTTGAGCCGCTTCTTGACGGCAAACCCCGGCACGTTGCCGTTGTAGGTCGCCCCCCTGGTCGTGGGGGAATAACTGGGAATCACTACCGCATTCTGGTTCATCCTTCCTCCTTTCGGAAAAACTGCTTCTGGGTTAAGCCGAGGCCCGGACTTCCTTCTGATCCTCACGTCTCTTGATGTGGATCTCGAGGGCGCGGGGCGGGTCGCCTAAGTAATATTCATACCGCCTGATCACCCGGATCTGGCCGTCCCGGGAAGTCTTGCTGAGAGCGGTGAAAAGTTCTCTGGCGTCCGGCACGTATCTCCTCGTACCGCAACCGGAGCACTCCAGATGATCGCCCTCGATCTTCAAGGTGCGGCCGCAGTCATGCCAGAGCCTCAAGGCGTGGGCAAGCTTCGGCTGCGAGCTTCTCTCGACCAGGATAGTGATTTTCAGGGCAGAGAAGATGGATCGTTCCAACCAGCCCTTGATGATCCATCCAGCCAACAGGCCTGAGCCGAAGGCGCCGGCCACCGTCCAGAGAGTTTTCATTCGATCCTCCGTTTTGGGTTTAAAAAGGGCAAAGTTTATTATTTAATTTTACGAGAAAACAAAGAAAAAGCAAGGGGGCTTGACAGACACCCCCGGGGGGTGTATGCTGACAAATATGAAGACCAACGAACAACGCCTCAACAATATCATCGGCCAGCTGAACGGCATCAAGAGACAGATGGCCGATAATGAGGACTGCCTGTCGGTCTTGAACCAGCTCAAGGCGGCCAAATCAGCCGTCGCTTCCCTGATGGAGGCGGTCGCCGAAGAAAAGTTCAACAGCTGCTTGGGAAAAAATAACAATAAAGATATCTTAACCGCAAAGAGATTATTTGCGGAAGTAATAAAGAAATAAATATGTCTAAAGTGATCAATCTGACCGACAAGACTTTCGAGCAGGAAGTCTTAAAAAGCGACAAGTATGTCTTGGTAGATTTTTGGGCTCCCTGGTGCGGCCCTTGCCGCATGATGGCTCCGGTCTTGGACGAATTATCCGAAGAGATGGCCGATAAATTGAAGGTTGCCAAATTGGATACCGAAGTCCCCGACCATCAGGGTCTGGCTATCGAATACCACATTCATAGCATCCCCAACATGAAGCTCTTCCGCGACGGCCAAGTCGTCCACGACTTCATCGGGTTCAGGCCAAAGGAAATCTTTAAGCAGGAATTAGAAGAAGTGATTAAATAAAGAGAACGGCCGGAACCCTTCCGGCCGTTTTTAATTTTTTATATATGCAAAATGATGCTTTCGCCAACGCCTTGGCGCAGTTCGAGATTGCCGAAGATCTGCTCGAACTCGAGGAAAATATCGCCGTCCAGCTCAAAAGCCCGCAGAAATTATTAAGGGTCTCCGTCCCGGTCAAGATGGATGATGGCCGGCTCAGGGTCTTCACCGGCTACCGTTCGCAATTCAATGACGCCCGCGGCCCTTTCAAAGGCGGCATTCGCTTTCACCCGGAAGTCAACGAATCCGAGGTGATGGCTCTGAGCGCCTGGATGACTTGGAAGACGGCGGTTGTCGGCCTACCCCTGGGAGGAGGGAAGGGCGGAGTGATCGTCAATCCGGCCGAACTCTCCGAAGGAGAGCTCGAGAGATTGTCACGCGGCTATATCGACGCCATCTACAAATTGATCGGTCCGGAAGTCGACGTGCCCGCTCCAGACGTCTACACCAATCCCAAAATCATGGGTTGGATGCTCGATGAATACGAAAAGTTAGTCGGCCGCCAGCAAAAAAGCGTCATCACCGGCAAGCCCTTGAGCATCGGCGGTTCGCAAGCCCGCGGCTATTCGACGGCCCAAGGCGCGGTCTATGTCTTGGATGAGGCCGTCAATCGGATCGGCCTCGAACGCGGGGCTTCGGTCGCCATCCAGGGCTTCGGCAACGCCGGCGCCTTCATGGCGAAACTCCTGGCCAAGGAAGGCTACAAGATCATTGCCTTAAGCGACAGCAAGGGCGCCATCATGGACGTCGGCGGCCTGGACGTCGCCCAGGTGGCCGAACACAAGAAGCGCTCCGGCAGCGTCGCCGGCTTCCCCGGCTCCCGGGCGATCGAAGATATTTTGAGCCTGGAGACCGACATCTTGGTGCCAGCGGCCCTGGAGAATTCCATCAACGAAGCTAACGCCGGCCTGATCCGGGCCAAATTGATCATCGAGCTCGCCAACGGCCCGGTCACTCCCGAAGCTGATAAGATCCTGGAAGAAAAAAATATCTTGGTCGTCCCCGACATTCTGGCCAATGCCGGCGGAGTGGCGGTCAGTTATTTCGAGCAGGTTCAGAACAGCTATAATTATTACTGGTCCGAGGCGGAAGTTTTGGCCAAATTGGAAGAGACCATGAAAAGATCCTTCGAGGAGGCCTGGGCCGAAAAAGAGAAACACAAGACCAGCATGCGCATGGGCGCTTATGTCCTGGCGGTCGGCCGCGTGGCCCAGGCCATGAGGGACCGGGGAAGGATCTAACTATGAAATTTCTCAACGTCATCCAAAAATATCTATTCTTCTTCGTGGCCCTGGCCATCGCCGCCGGTCTCACGGTCGTCGAGCTTTCCGGAGGCTTCGCTTTTACGCCCTTGATCTGCTTTTTGGCGGCGGTCTTGATGATTTACCCTTCGCTCGTGCCCCTGGATCTCAACAAGCTTAAAAACATCCGGGAGAACTATAAGATTATCCTGCTTTCGATCATTTTCAATTTTCTGCTCATCCCTTTGCTGGCGGTCGTGATCGGCTACTTTTTTCTCTCCGACCATCCGACCCTCTGGCTGGGCTTGTTATTGATCTCCATCTTGCCGGGAGGAGGGATGGTCACGACCTGGGCTTCCAAATCTAAGGCAGACATGGCCGCGACCGTCTCGATCGTCCTGGCCAATCTGCTGGTGGCCATCCTGGTCGCGCCCTTCTTCATTTCCGCCGCCGTCGGGCACACCATCCCGGCGGTCGTCCCCCAAGGCGGCTTCTGCCCGATCGACTACGCCACCGGCGGACAGGTCTCTTGTTTCCTGGGGAACGCCGCCGGCCAGATCAGCCCGTGGAAAATCGCTCTGCCCGTCCTTTTCATCATCGTCATTCCGCTCCTCTTGGCCTACGTTACCCAGAAACAGCTCAAGAAGAAAGGCGAAGAGCATTTTCAGGCCCTGAAGCCCTATTTCGGCAAGTTCAGCAACCTGGGCCTGGTAATCATCATCTTTATCCTGATGAGTCTCAACAATAATCGAGTTTTCCTGGCCCACCCGGACCTGATCCTGGGCTCCGTCCTGCCCTTGCTCTTGTTCTATGGAGGCGTGCTCAGCTTTTCGCTCCTCGTCTACAGGATCTTTCTGAGGAATGAGCGGGGCAAAGCCTTCGTCTGGGGCACCTATTTGCGCTACATCACCCTGGCCTTAGGACTGACCATTTCGCTCATCTACCAGAATAGCGGCCTTTCGGTGATGACGGTCCTGGTCATCCTTTCTTACTTCATCCAGATCCCGGCCTCTTTCCTGGTCGCCCGTCACTTGAGCGACTAAATAATTCTAAAAAAAGAAGGAAGGTCTTAATGACCTTCCT
>JAKAJF010000077.1 GCA_021813875.1 bacterium
ATCTGCTCCCCGACAATCTTGACCGACCCTTCATCGGCGATGAGCCAGTCAACCGTTTGGCCGACTACGTCTTCGATCACGTTCTCGATGGGCACTATGGCTCTATCCACCGAACCATCCCTCAGCGCGTTTAGCACGTCGGGGATGGAATCAAGCGGGATAAACTCATAGTTACCCTCAAGCTGGCTGGCCGCCTCGTGGGAAAGGTCCCCTGGGGCCCTAAAAACCCTAATCTTTGCAAGCGCATAATCATTCCCCCTTTTCAATACACAGTTCCAAGATTTCTAACTCGCCCTTGCCCGTCATCCTTTTCAAATCTTCGAGGCATTTTTTTATTTCTTCCTCATTGCCGGAATGCAACCAGTTCACGAGCCTTTGGATCTCCAGTTCCAGCTTCCCGTTTTCCATTTTCGCTCCTTATTGTGAAAAGATCTATAAAAAACCGGCCCCCCTTTTATGGGGAGCCGGTTCGTTTTCCCTTGTGGTCAACCTATCAGGTTAAAGCACCACAAAAAACCGATCTCCCCGTGGGAGGCTAAAGAAAAAGCTCCTAAAAGAATTGGTTTTTTGTGATACTTTAATCATGTTGTTATCTTAACAAAAAGCAAAATTTAGTCAATGATCTTATCCACATCATTTCTGCTCGGCCCGCTTAGCCCTCACTCTCTCGACCTCGGTCAGATATTGCTTCCTCAAGCGGATGTTATTGGGAGTAATTTCAAGATACTCGTCCTCTTTCATCACTTCCAGGCCTCTCTCAAGCGACAATTCCGTAGGCGGAGTCAGGTGGATGGCTTCGTCGGATCCGGAAGCGCGCACATTGGTCAGCTGCTTGCCTTTGATCGGATTGACCGCCAGTTCATTGCCCTTGGAAACATTGCCGATGACCATACCTTCATAGACGTCCGTATTCGGACCTATGTATAATACTCCCCGATCCTGAAGATTCCATAAAGAGAAGGCCAGGGCTTTGCCGGTAGCCATGGAGACCATAGACCCGACTTCGTGTCTCTCGATCTCTCCCACGTGCGGCCTGAAACCGATGACGCGGGTACAAAGGATGCCCTCGCCCCTGGTATCGACGGTGAACTCGCCGCGATAACCCAGGAGCCCGCGGGTCGGAATCTCGAAAATGATCCTGGTGTGGCCGTGCTCCGGCTTCATCTCGACCATCGTCCCCTTCCTTTTGGACAATTTTTCAATGACCGCGCCGGCCATCTCGTTGGGGATATCGATAGTGACCTCTTCGAAAGGTTCCAATTTCTGGCCGTTTTCTTCCTTGATGATGACATGGGGCTGGGAGACTTGCGTCTCATAGCCCTCGCGGCGCATATTTTCCAGAAGGATAGCGATATGCAGCTCCCCGCGGCCATAGACTTTATAATGGTCGGCCGAAGAAAAATCGATCTTCAGGCCGACGTTGACTTCGATCTCTTTCTCCAGTCTCTCTTTGAGTTGGCGATTGGTGACGAATTTGCCGTCGCGGCCGGCAAAGGGCGAACTATTGACCAGGAAATTCAAAGAGATGGTCGGCTCATCGATATTGATGGCCGGCAAAGGGGCCTGGGAATCGGCCGCGCAGATAGTCTCGCCGATATAAATGTCGGAAAGTCCGGCAATCATGACGATATCGCCCGCGGATGCCTCCGGGACTTCTTTCTTCTGGAGACCCTGGAAGGTATAGAGCTTGGTGATCTTACCGGAACGGATTTCACCGCTCGGCTTTTTGACGTAAACATTATCCCCGGTCTTGATGACGCCGTCATAGATCCTGCCGATCGCCAGACGCCCCAAAAAATTATCATAAGCCAGATTGAAAGGCTGGACCAAGAGAGGTTTCCTCAAGGCTTCCTCCGAAGAAGCCGGCCTGACTTCCTTGAGGATCATATCAAGCAAGGGGCTGAGGTCCTTGGCTTCGTCTTCCATCTTCAGCTTGGCGACGCCCTCGCGGGCGATGGCGTAAATAGTGGTGAAATTCAGCTGCTCGTCATTGGCGCCTAAGTCCAAGAACAATTCAAAGACCGATTCATGGACGAATTCGACCCGGGCGGCCGGCTTGTCGATCTTATTGATGACGACGATCGGTTTCAGACCCAGCTCTAAAGATTTCTTCAGGACGAATTTGGTCTGGGGCATCGGGCCCTCCTGGGCGTCGACCACCAAAAGCACGGAATCGATCGACCTCAAGACACGCTCGACCTCCGAACCGAAATCGGCGTGGCCGGGAGTGTCGACGATATTGATCTTGGTGCCTTGATAAAAGACCGAGGTATTTTTCGAGTAGATGGTGATGCCTCGTTCTTTTTCGAGGGCGTTCGAGTCCATACTCACTCCTTCGTCAGCCATGCCGGTCTGGCGCATCAAGGCGTCTGTTAAGGTTGTTTTGCCGTGATCGACGTGCGCGATGATGGCGATATTCCTGATTTCCATAATTCATTAAATAAAAAACTGCCGGCCTTTGCCAGAGCAGATTAATTTCTAGCTATTTTAATATAACAAAATAAATTAAAAATGTCAACTGACCGGCCTCCTCACTTCTCTTTCAAGAGCTTCCTTTCTGCCCCTAAAAAGAAGCGCCACAATCTTTTATTTATAATTTCTCATCGTTTCCACCGAATCTTCTGTCGCGATTGCCAAATTCTTCAATGACAAAATTGACGTCTTGCTCTTCGAAATCCGGCCAATATTTTTTCAAGAAGATAAGTTCGCTATAGGCCGATTCCCAAAGCTGGAAACCGGAAAGCCTCTGCTCTCCGGAAGTGCGGACGATCAGGTCGGGATCCGGCAATTCGCCGTTATATAGATATTTCTTGACCATGCCTTCATGCACCTGCCCAATCTCGACATTATTCTTGATCATCTTCCTGATCGCGTCCACAAGTTCCGCCCGGCCGCCATAATTGAGGCAGATGTTCAAAATCCCCTTCTTCCCGGCCTTGGTCTTGGCCATAGATTCATAGCAAGCCTCTGGCATGTCTCCCGGCAATTCATCGATGCGGCCGCTGATCAGGATGCGATACTCCTTCTCGATGGCGATTTCAGTCTGTTCCTCGATCGCTTGCTTCAAAAGCTTCATCAAATAATTGACCTCTTCCTGCGACCGGTTCCAATTTTCGGTCGAAAAGGCATAGACGGAAAAGACCTTGACGCCTCTGGAGAAAAACATCTCAGCCGTAGGCATGACCCTCTGATAGCCTTTCAAGTGCCCTTCGAAAGTCGGGAGATTCCTCTCTTTCGCCCAGCGCCGGTTGCCGTCCATGATGACGCCCACATGGACCGGGACGGGCTTCTTATTTTTTTCTTTTTCCCTATTTAACATTTATTTTGATCAATTTTAACTTTTCTCCCGCACCGCTTATAATCTTAATATTTTCTTTCCCGACTTTCAACTCCTTGGCCAGGAACCTGACCAGCTCGATATTCGCCCTGCCCTTGACCGGCTCGGCGGCCACATCGATCTTGAGCACCTCTCCGTGCTCGTCCTCGAAAATCTCGCGGATCTTCGTCTCTGGAGCCCCGGGCCGCGCTTTGACACGCAGATAAAGTCCTCCCTTCTCCATCAATCTTTCCTTCAAGGATTTTAACATCAGCTTTCTTTAAAAATAATCGCATTAGGGACGTCTCTCCCCGGCCCGGTCAGAAATTCGCCGTCGAAATAAAGGGCCGAAGAATAGCCGCCGTCGATATTGATGGCATATCGCATGCCCAAGGCCACCAGGCAATCGGCCAGTTCGGGGACAGTAGCGTCATGGACGACAATCAGATATAACTTACCATCTTTATAAGCGAGCGAGCCTTTCAGGGCCTTGAC
>JAKAJF010000078.1 GCA_021813875.1 bacterium
CTCCTCTCCGAAAAATTTTTACCTGCTCCTTGGAGCCGGTCTGGTCCTGGTCTTCCTGATCTACCAATACAATATCAAGCCGATGAAGATGCTTACGGGTACCATCGCCGGCCAATACGCTTATGCCGATGGCGATTATTCCGGGATCTTCGACAAGTACCATCAGGCTTTGAGCCACAATACCGGCCTCGACAGGGATTCGAGGACCAGCCTGATACAGCTCGTCAATTCCCACCCCCAGGTGCTTACTGGATTGGGCCGGGAGCAGGCCCGCCAGGAGGGAGACTATGTGATCGGCCTGGCCCGCAAGAACGTGGCTTACGACCCCCTGAGCAGCCTCGCGGAGATGCAATTGGCCCAGACCCTCAATACCGTCTCTTCACTCTATATCGATGACAGCCAGAAATTCTCTTATTATTCCTCGGAGGCCGAAAAGGCCGTCGATCTTTCCATCCAGGCCAGTCCCGGCCGGGTGCCGATCTACTTCGTGAAATCGCAGATCTATCTGATGAGAGGGGATAAGGAAAAGGCTATTGAAACGTTGAAATACGCCATCAGCCTCAATCCGGAATATTCTGACGGCTATTGCCAATTGGGCAAGGTCTATGTCTATTACCAGGACCAGAAAGACGGCTATGACAACCTGGGAAGATGCATCGATCTCGGCGGAGTCGGCAGCTTGTCATCGGCTGATTTCGTGAAACAGATGATAAATTACTACCTCGCTAAGAAAGATGACGCCAAAGTATTGAAACTTTATGAGCGCCTGACCTCTCTGGACGGGAATGACGCCAAAATCTGGGCCAACCTGGCCAAGCTCTACGCCGATGCCGGCCACAAGGATGAGGCGCGGAAAGCGGCTATCAAAGCCGCCGAGCTCGATCCTTCCTTTAAGGAAGCGGCCGATAATTTTATCAGAAGCCTTAAATAATTCAATTAAAAATCCGCCCTTTTTCAAGGGCGGATTTTATTTTGCTTAAATTCGATATAAATCCTTGGTTCTTTCGATCATTTTCTCCAGACTGAACTCCGATCTTACCCGTCCGGAAGCTTCGGCGCCGAAGCCATCCTTTAATTTTTTGTCGATGATCTCCCGTATCTTTTCCGCCAGCATTCCGGAATCTCTTGGCGCGGCCAGGAGCCCGGTCTTTCCGTCTTCAACCATTTCCGGATTGCCGCCGACCCGGGTCGCTACTACCGGCAGTCCCGAAGCCATAGCCTCGAGGATGGAATAGGAGAAGCCTTCCTTGACCGAAGAAGAGACATAAATGTCAAAGGCGCTCAAATATCTGGCCGCCTCTTTCTTGGCTCCGGCCAGGATCACCTCAGCTTCCAATCCCTCCGTCCTGATCAATCTTTCCAAGTAGCTCCTCTCTTCGCCATCGCCGATGATGACCGCTTCAAAATCAAGTCCGGCCGCTTTTAACTTTCCCGCGGCGCCGATGAAAAATTCCAACCCCTTGGTCTTGTAAAAATTGGCGATCGAGCCGAGGATCAATCGGCCGTCCGTGGCCATCCCGAGTTCTCGAAGGGCCGCTTTCTTAGGCAGGAGCGCGAAAGGAGAGAGGCCGTTATGGATGGTGGTCAATCTTTCTGGAGGCGCGATCTTTTTCTCAAGAGCCAGCCGCCGGTCGAAATCAGAGACGCAGATGATCTTATCTTTGAGGGGGGCGGTCAATTTTTCCGCCCAGAAGTAAAAATATCTTTTGAAGAAAGGGAGGGGTTCGTTAAAGACCCAGCCGTGGACCGTATAGATCAGCTCCGGCGGTTTGGCCGGACGATAAAAAAGGGACGCCAACGAACCCAAGATGGAGA
This sequence comes from bacterium, assembly GCA_021813875.1. GTDB lineage: Bacteria > Patescibacteriota > Patescibacteriia > Patescibacteriales > JAKAJF01 > JAKAJF01. The sequence continues at coordinate 1,816 of JAKAJF010000078.1, forward strand.
TCTTGCTGCTGTTGAGGTGGATGATGTCGGGTCCGATTTCCTTCATCAGGCGGATCAGTTCCGCCAGGGCGGAAAAGTCCTTCAAGGAGATGGAACGGTCGAGATGATCTAACCTGTAAAATCTTATCCCGGCCGCTTCGAGCCTCTGGCCCAGCCCCAGAGATCCTTGGTCTCCGCCGGCGGCGACCACGACTTCAAAATCATCCTTCAGCCCTTGGGCCAGGTCGAAAACATACCGCTGGGCGCCGCCCCAGTGGTCTTGGGTGATCAGATATAAGATTTTTTTCCGGGTTGCCATGAGTTTGACTTTAGGCCAGTTTTATTTAATAATAACTTATATGATTGGCTTTTTCAAGAATAATTTTTTCGCTGATTTATGGCAAAAAGAATCTTAGTCACCGGCGGTGCCGGCTTTATCGGCTCCAACCTGGTCGATAGCCTGATCGATAAGGGGCATTCAGTCGCGGTCATAGACGATCTGTCTACAGGCCTTAGGGAATATCTCAATAAGAAGACCGACTTTTTTGAAGCCGATATCCGCGACCGGCAGAAGGTGGCGGAAATTTTCGAGCGGAATAATTTCGATGCTGTCTTCCACCTGGCCGCCCAGATAGACGTCCGGATCTCCGTGAAGGATCCGGCCCTGGATAATGACATCAATGTCTTAGGCGGCTTAAACATCCTGGAGAACTCCCGCAAGAACGGGGTGAAGAAGCTTGTCTTCATCTCGACCGGCGGGGCCATCTACGGGGATACGGCCGAACTGCCGACGACGGAAAGAGTGAGGGAGTTGCCGCTGTCTCCCTATGGGATCCATAAATTGACCTTCGAAAAGTATCTCAATTATTACAAAGAGGTTTACGGCCAGGAGTATCTGACTTTGAGGCTCGCCAATGTTTACGGCCCCCGGCAGTATAAGGGCGGCGAAGCCGGAGTCGTCGCCATCTTCACCGACCATGCCGTGGAAGATCAGGAAATAACCATCAACGGCGACGGCTTGCAGACGCGCGATTTCGTCTATGTCGGCGATGTGGTCAAGGCCTGCCTGGCGGCGCTCGAGGCCGATTACGCGGGGGAGATCAATATCGGCACCGGCATCGAGACCGACCTTCTGGAAGTGGTGGGCGCGATCGAAAAGGCCTTGGGCAAAGAGATCAAGAAGAAGTTCGGCCCGGCCAAAGAGGGGGAACAGAGAAGGAGCTGTCTTGACCATGGCCGCGCCAAGGAAATCTTGGGCTGGACCCCGGACGTCTTCCTGGAAGAGGGGATCAAGAAGACCATCGACTGGGCCAAGAATAAATAAATGAAAACAATCTTAATCTTTTCTATCGCTTATTCGCCCTTCTGGGGCGGCGCCGAAATAGCTATCAAGGAAATAACCGATCGTCTGGATGATTATGAATTCGATCTGATAACTTTAAGATTTGATAGTGCCTTGCCGGCCTTTGAAAGGATAGGTAACGTCAATGTCTATCGGATCGGCTTTTCGAAGAAAAATCCCGGCATGGACGAGCTGGTGAAATTTCCTCTGAAATTGAACAAAATATTCTTTCCCTTTTTAGCTCTGATAAAAGCTTTAAGATTGAATCGAAGCAGGAAGCATGAGGCTGTCTGGGCGATGATGGCCGCTTACGCCGGCTTCGCCGCTTTATTTTTTAAATTTTTAAAACCCCGGATCCCTTTCCTTCTGACTTTGCAGGAAGGCGATCCTCTCGAGGAGATCAGGAAGAAAGTCGGCCTGGCCGGGCCTCTGTTCAAAAGGATCTTCAGGAAAGCCGATAAGATCCAGGCCATCTCCAATCATCTCGCTGGTTGGGCCCGGGAGATGGGCTATCGGGGAGAGATAGAAGTCGTTCCTAACGGGGTGGATCTTAAAAATTTCCAAACCTCTTCGCCGGAAGGGGCGGACGGCCTGAAGGCGGGATTGAAGGTGGCGGATGGGGACAAGATA
>JAKAJF010000007.1 GCA_021813875.1 bacterium
TCATAGTCCCGGCGGAAGGTGATATAACACCAGCGGCCATTTTCGTCCTTCCAGTGAACGCCGTTCGGATGCTCGTCGGCGAAAGCCGGATCGGCTTCGTTGACCGCGGCCACGGCGTAGGGGTCGGGCGTGAGTCCGCGTTTGGTGTACTCCTTCTCCAGCTCGTTATCGCTAACGTAGCGGCCGAGCTTGAAGAACTCCACTGTCACTTCCTCATTGCCCTCGCCCCGGGGAATGCCCTCAACAACACTGTCGTTCAGGTACTTTGCCCGGCCAGTCGCGTCCAGCATCTCTTGCGGTAAGCGGGAGCGGTTAACTTTGACGGCACGGATGATCGTGTTCCGTTTGCGCTCTATCGCGCGTTTCACGACCCCGTTCACGGCTTCCAGCATCTCGTCTTTTAGCTCGTCCCAGTGATTTTCTATCAAATCCTGGGCTTCGTCTGAGAACGGGTTGTTCTTCCGCAATGCCACACGGATTAAATCGGCGAACTTCTCGGTCTGCGGTGGGGTCAATGGCTTTCTTTCCATTGGCGTCATCTCCTTTCCTTTTTAAAGGACTTCCTGGGTTCTGCCAGGTCAGTTTGCGAGAAGCTCGCAATATATAATAATAGCATATTCTTCTTGTTTTGTCAATTAAAATTCCCTATTTTAGCTAAAACAACAAAAAACTGCCTTTAAAGCAGCTTCTTTTGTAGTCCCTCTCCTTTACAAGGAGAGGTTAGGTGAGGTTGGTTTTAAAAGCTTCTTATTTAATTCTTCACACGTTTCCTGTAAATCACTTAAAAATGCTTCTAAATTTTCTTTAATATCTATATTTAAATATCTTTTAACAATTAGTCCCTGGTTCTCTAAAAATTTTTGCCTGAATTTATCATATTTTATTTCCTCCCCCGTTCCATGAGTGACTCCATCAATTTCAATGACTAATTTTAATTTAGGACAGTAGAGATCAACTATGAAATTACTAATACTGTATTGCCTCCTGAATTTATAGCCAATTTGATTATTTCTTATCTTTGACCAAATTATTTTTTCACACGCTATATCTTGTTGTCTTAGCTCTCTTCTTATTCTTTTATTCGCTTTTATATTGAATAATTTAGTTTTCATAGCCGGTGCCCTACCCACCAACATCACCCCTGCCCTCTCCTATTAAGGAGAGGGGAAAGAAAATTATTTATTGCTCAACATCCCCCTGACCACCGCCCGGTCGTCCCAGGGAATCATCTCGCCATCGGCGGCGCAGATCGCCTGCTCGGAACCCTTGCCGGTGATCAAGACGACATCTCCTTGCGAAGCCGAAGACAGAGCCTGGGCGATCGCTTCGCGGCGGTCCGGAATCCTAAAAAGGTCCTGGTTCAATTTTTTCCCGGCCAGCTCGGCCCCGGCGGCCACCTGACCGATGATCACTTCCGGATCCTCGTCGTAAGGATCCTCGTTGGTGACGATCACCAGCTGCGAATTACGGCCGGCCAGCCCCCCCAAGACCGGCCGCCTGGAAACGTCGCGACCGCCGCCGGTCGAGCCTAAGACATGGATGATCTTCTTATGAGGGATGACTTTTACGGCTTCGTAAAGCTTGGCCACCGCCTTGGGCTCGAAGGCGTAATCGACGATGACCGTATAGGGCTGGCCCTCGCTGATCCTCTCGAGGCGGCCGGCGACTCCGGAAATATTTTCAAGGCCTTTCTTCAAGGTGTCGAAGTCGATGCCTTGCGAGAAGCCTACTAGAATCGCATTCATGGCATTGGCGGCGTTGAAGCCGCCCAAGAGCTGCAGGGTCATCCGCCTGCCCTCGACCTTAAAGCTGGTCCCGGCGGCCGAGACTTGGACGTCTTCGAATTTGATGACTTTTACTTTCGGAGGGATGCTGACGAAAGGTTCATGCGGGTTCAGATAGGCGAACTTCTCCTCGGCCCAGAAATCCAGGAAGTATCCGGCATGCTCGTCGTTCAAATTGGCAATGATGGTCTTTTTGATCTTTTGCAGTTCGGTCTTTCTAAGGCCGCTCGCGTCTTTATGGACGGTTTTTTTCTCGTCGACGAACTTGGCCTTGCATCTCTGCAGATGAGCGAACAGCCTGCCCTTGGCCGCCTTATAATTCTCGAAGCCGCCATGGGACTCGATATGTTCCGGGTAGAGGCCGGTGAAGACCAAGAGGTCGTAATTGATGAAGCGATGGCGGAACTGCCTGACGCCCTCGGAAGTGGTCTCGACGATGGCGAAACGGCAGCCGTTCCTGACCATGCGGGAAAGCATCTTCTGGGTGAAGAAGCGGCCGACCATGGTCATTTTTTTGTCGTTCAACCATTCCCTCTCGCCGTCGTTGAACATGGCTGTGGAGGTGAAGCCAGTCTTGAAACCGGCCGCCTCCAAAGTTTTGGCGATCAGGTAGACGCTCGTGGTCTTGCCGGTAGTGCCGGTCACGCCAATGACGATCAATCTTTCGCTCGGGAAAGCATATAAAAAAGCCGACAAGGCGGAGAGGAGATAATGATATGCCGGCTGAAAAAATTTGAACAATCGTCGAGGTATTATTTTTTTTATTCTATTTAAAGATTTATTTGATAAATCCATAAAAAATCAAAAATAAAAAGACAAAGCTTTGATTATTTTTTAAAAAGTCCGTCTGACCTGCCTCACCATTTTATAGATATTATACCAGCCCTGGTCGAAAATCAAATCGAAAGTCCCGGGATAATGGACGGCTTGCCCTCCGAAGCCTTTCTTAAAACGGGTGACGCCCGGCCATTTCTCTTCGTCGATGCCCTGGAAATCATAAAACTTACAACCGGCGGCGCGGGCCGCCTGGATCGCCTGCCACTGCAAGAGATAAGGAGCCATCACTTCCCGGCTCTCATTCGAAGAACCGCCATGGAGGTAGGTGGCCGTATCGCCGAAAAAGGCGAAGATGCCGGTCGCGATAAATTTGTCTCCATACCGGGCGAAGAGAAGCTTGACCATTTCCGGGTCGACTTTCAGCATCTCTTCGTAATAGCTCCTGCCGTGGGGACGGAATTGGTCGCGGTCGCTCGTCTGGTCCAAAAGCCGCCAAAAATCTTCGAAATTTTTTGAATCCCCTTCGATGATCCTCACCCCCTTCTTTTCCGCCAGCCTGATATTGTATCTGGTCTTCTGATGCATCTCTTTCAAGAGCTCATCATCGGTCTTCGAGAGGTCGAGAATCAATGTTTGGCTGGGCTGGACATCTAAGGTCTGGGTGACCGGAAAAGGCAGCCCGCTCAATTCAAAGATCGGATCGAACCGCAGGAACATCGCCCCTTCACTCTTGGCCAAGGCAGCGATCTTTTCAAAGATAAGTTTCTGGATCTCCGCCTTATCATTAATATTCTTAGCGGAAATGATCGGGCCGCGGGCGCAATAAAAATAACTCTTGCCCATAGGCAAGCCTTTCCTGATAATTTTGGCGGCGGCGACCAATCTTCCCTCCTCTTCGATCCCCAAGCGCCAAGTCTTGCCGCTGACTCTTTCCTGGAACTCCCCCCAATCCCAAGACTGCAAAAACTGAGAGTGCTTCTCCCCGTCGACGAAATCATCCAATTGTCTTTTATTTTCTATTTTTATTACTTCCATCCTTATTTCGCTAATTTCTTCAATGCTTCCTTGATCCTCGCGCCGCTGCCGATGACGGCCGGATCGACACGGCGCAAAGCTTCGCGGGCTTCCGACATGCCGTAACCCAGGGCCATCAGAGCGTCTATCTCGTCACCGGAGGCGCTGCTCCCCGCCGGACCGGCGCCGCGGCCCGGATCTATCGAAGGCACTTTTTCCTTAAGCTCCAAAACCACTCTTTCGGCCGTCTTCCGGCCGATGCCGGAGACCTTGGTTAGGAGCCCCGAATCGCCGCGGGCGATCGATTCCCGGATGTCGGCGACGCTGCCCACGGCCAGGACGCCCAGGGCTGTCTTGGGACCGATGCCGGAGATCGAAAGCAGCATCTCGAACATCTCCAGTTCTTCCGTATCTTTGAAGCCATAGAGGTCCAAGGCGTCTTCCCGGACGTATTGATGGGTATAAAGCTCGGCTGGCTGGCCCGGAGAAGCTTCGGCGAAGACTTGGGAATTGACGAAGACCTTATAGCCAACCTCGCCGGCCTTGAGGATGAGAAAACCGTTTCCTTTGGTTAAAATTTTGCCGCTCAGATAGGCGATCATCTTGAAACTTAAATCTTTTGGAAATATTTTTTGATCTTGGCCGGATCGGTGACCTCGGTACAATCATTGACCAGATCGGAGAGAGCTTTATCGGTCTTGGCCTTCAGATATTGGTCTTTCTCCACCAGCTGGCCAGAGAATTGGCCGGCCTGAGGATCGTATTGGAGGTAAGAATACCCTCCGAAAATAGTCTTCTGCAAGATAAAGGCGATCTTGCCATCGGCCAGCTTGCAGGCGTTGCCGAGGCTCCAGCCGGGCTGCTGGAAGCTGCTGTCTCCGGCCTTGAAGGCATAATCATATTGCCTGACCAGATCATCGGAGAAAAACTTCTTCCCGTCCTTGTCGTAAACGGTCCTCTGGGTGACGGTGCCGCCGCATTCATATTTGTCGAAATATTGGTCGGTCAGGACAAGATCGTCCGACAGCCAGCCTTCGGGCTTGAATTCATTGAAATCGATAACGGAGTTACAGCAGACCTTGGTCCCATTCTCCTCCGAACAGCCGTCCTCGGTATATCTCTTGGCGGCCTCGGCGGCCGATAATTTGATCTCACTGAGGATCAATTTTTTATCGGTCTTCACGTCCTCCAAGACCAAAGACTGTCTGAGGAAACGCTCGCTTTCCTTGTTGTATTCCTTCTCCAGATAGACCTTCTTGGTCCGGTCGGGGGAATAAAGGATGAAGTTCTGATCGATGGAGCCGCCGCTCTTGTCTCTCCTGTCCTTATGGGTTCTCAGGTCATCGAAGGAAGAAGAACTGTCGGAATAATAAGAACTCCTCAGCCCCAAAAAGAAAACCGCTTCCGCCGCGATGGCCGAAATCAAGATGATGGCGATCATGGCGGAAGAAAAATTGATCTCTTTGTTCATAATTTTATTTTAATTTTCTTCTTAAGATGCTAAAGGGAGGAATTTCCCGGGGGCTCTCAAAAATAATCTCCTGATTTTGGCCGCCGTGGGCCTCTGACAAGCGCTCTCCGTTGGAGCCGGCTCTCATCTCTTTCATTTCCATCTTTATTATACCATAACCGGGAAGAATAATCTCTATCGGTTCTCCGGCCTTCAAAGTATTATGGACTTTGACGGAAATCAGATAGCGTTTCTTCGTTTTCTTATTTTTTTGCTCTTGCGCTCCGATGACCTGGCCGCAGAATTCCCAGGCGCTGCCCTGGTGAGAATCGTTCAAGTTCTGAGCCAAGTGGCCCTGGCCGAAAGCGAAGCCTTCGGTATAGCCGCGGTGGTTCAGCTTTTCTTCAAGCTCCCTTTTTAAGGACCGGGCCAAGCTCTTCTTCCTGGCCGGGCTCATTTCCTCGTCATAAAGAGCGTCGATGGCCTTGCGGTAGGCGCCGACCACGGTCGCCAGGTAATAGACGCTCTTGGCCCGGCCCTCGATCTTGAGATGGCCGATGCCAGCCGCGATCAGGTCCGGCAGCCGTTCCAACAGACAGAGGTCCTGGGAATTCAAGAGATAGCTGCCCTGCTCTTCTTCTACCACTTCCAAAACTTCCTCGCGGCCCTGGGGCCGGATAAAGAGGCTCTCGGCAGGCCTTACTTCATATTTCCAGCGGCAAGACTGGACGCAATCGCCCAGGTTGGCGCTGCGGCCGGTGAAGAACTTGGAAAGAAAACAGCGGCCGGAATAGGCCATGCACATGGCCCCATGGACGAAGGCCTCGAGCTCGAGGGAAGGGTTCTTCTTCTTGATCTCCCGCATCTCATCCAAAGTCACCTCCCGGCCCAGGACGATCCTTCTCACCCCTTGGGAGCGCCAGAACCTGGCCGCCTGCCAATTAGTGCAATTGGCCTGGGTGGACAGATGGATCCTGGCTTCGGGCCAATATTTTTTGACCGCGGACATGACGCCGGGGTCGGAAACGATCAGGCCGTCCGGCTTGATCATTTTGAGCACCTTCAAAAAGGCGGGCAGCTCGGCGAGATGCCGGTTATGGGCCAAGATGTTGAGAGTGATGAAGATCTTTTTCTTCCGGGCGTGGGCATAGACAACCGCTTCTTCAAGGCTCTCAAGGTCAAAATCATTGATGCGGACCCGCAGAGAGAAATCCGGGATGCCGGCATAGACCGCGTCCGCTCCGAAAGCGAAGGCTGTCTTCAATTTTTCCAGATTGCCGGCCGGAGCGATCAATTGCGGCTTTTTACCTTTGATAATTTGCTTTTCTTTCTTTTGAACCATGAATAAACCTTACAATTTTCTTATCAAAAAGAAAAGAGCCCTTTCAACAAAGGGCTCTAAAGGATCAAGAGAAAAAGTATAAAAATCAAGGTTAATTTTCAACTTTCTTTACCCGATATCTTATCCACTTTCTATCCGGATCAGCCTCGAATGAAATATCCAATTCGGGGCGCTCTTGTGAAATTTTATGCATGATCCGATACAGATCTTCCGGATTTTTTAAGTCGCCGGCGTTCATGATGACTGGCGGCGAACCATCGATACTTTTTTCTCGGTCGAGATCTCCATCTTGCTTGATCAATAGCGTCTCCGAATACTCGCCGCCATTTCTCTTTATGCCATTCTCAAACCATTCTACCATCCAATTGCGACCTTGCCGCGCTCGTCCTTCCGCTCGCTGTGCTTTTTCCTCAAGTGTCATCCCTACTTCCTCTTCTCGCCACAGCTCTTCTCTCTCTTGTTGCAGCTTCTCCCGCTCTAACTCTTCTTTTTTCTGTCTTTTTGATGCGGTCTCATTCGTCTCGCCTGGCCTGAACTCCAAACCCGGACCGTCAGATCCGCCGGGAAAACCTTCCTTCCGCATAGCGAAACCATCCCCTCTTACAAACTCATTTTCATGAGACTTTATAAATGGATTTTCTCTGCTCATAGATTTTAGATTAAATTTGCCTGGTGCGGGCGGAGAGACTCGAACTCTCACGGATTGCTCCACTTGCTCCTAAGGCAAGCGTGTATACCAATTTCACCACGCCCGCGAACTGTAATCATTTTCTAAGAGATTATCTTTTTTGTCAATTATATGGTATAATTAAGAAAATAATTAAATAATCGCGCGAGCGCGCGAAAACAAAAATATGGTCGACAAAAAAACCTCCAACAAAGGCGCCGACATGGAAGCCAATAAGACGGCGGCGGCTCTTTCCTACCTTTGGATCTTGTTTCTGGTACCCCTCTTGGGCAAGCGAGATTCGGAGTTTGCCCAATTCCATGCTAAGCAAGGGCTCGTCCTTTTCCTTTTGAGCTTCTTGACCTGGTTTCCTTTCATCGGTTGGATCCTGGCCTTGGTGCTGATCGTCATCTCGGTCATGGGCATCGTCAAGACCCTGAACGGCGAATGGTGGGAGATCCCTTATATTTACGACTGGAGCAAAAAGATAAATTTATAAAATAATCAGTCATCTGAGCTTCGAGACTTTCTCGTTCCGCTCGATTGACGACTTTTCCAATGTCTAATTTTATCAAATTTTTTAACGAACTGGGCATCAAGGACGTGCCGACCGTCGGCGGCAAGAACGCTTCTTTGGGTGAGATGTACCGCAATCTAGCCGGCCAGGGCGTCAAAGTCCCGAACGGCTTCGCCACCACCGCTGCCGCCTATAACTACGTTCTGGAGCAGGGCGGGCTCAGAAAAGAGATCGAGAAGATCCTAAAAGGACTCAAGACCAAAGACGTGCTCGATCTGGCCAGGCGCGGCGAGAAGGTCAGGCAGACGATCCTGAAGGTTAAATTTCCCGAGGATCTTAAGAAAGAGATCTTCGCCGCCTACGACCAGCTCTCCCGGGAGTATAAGACCAAAGAAGTCGACGTGGCCGTCCGTTCTTCGGCGACCGCCGAAGACCTCCCAGACGCTTCCTTTGCCGGCCAACAGGAGACCTACCTGAACATCAAGGGCAAAGAGCAGCTCTTAGTGGCGGTCAAAAAATGCATCGCCTCCCTCTTCACCAACCGCGCCATCTCTTACCGCGTCGACAAGGGCTTCGACCACTTCAAGATCGCCCTTTCGGTCGGGGTCCAGAAGATGGTCCGAAGCGACTTGGCCGCCTCCGGCGTCATGTTTACGATCGACACCGAATCCGGCTTTTCGAACGTCGTCCTCATCAATTCCATCTACGGCCTGGGAGAAAACATCGTCCAGGGCAAGGTCAACCCGGACGAATTTTTCATCTTTAAGCCGACCAAAAAGATCATCTCCCGCTCCTTGGGCCAAAAAAAGATCAAAATGATCTATAATACCAAGGGCGCCAAACCGACCAAGGACGTCCCGGTCAGCCTGAATGACCAGCACAAGCAATCGATCACCGACGACCAGGTGGTCAAGCTGGCCGAATGGGGCATGCTCATCGAGAAGCATTATAAAAGACCCATGGATATCGAATGGGCTCTGGACGGCCGCGAGAAGCAGCTCTATATCATCCAGGCCCGGCCCGAAACCATCCATAGCGTCCGCGATTATAGCATCATCGAAGAATATAAATTAGGAAAGGCCGGTAAAATCATCCTGACCGGCCAAAGCGTCGGCAACAAGATCGGCGCCGGCGAAGCCAACCGGATCATGGACGTCAAGGATATCTCCAAATTCAAGAAAGGCCAGGTGCTGGTGACCGACATGACTGACCCCGACTGGGAACCGATCATGAAGATCGCCTCGGCCATCGTCACCGACAAGGGCGGCCGCACCTGCCACGCCGCCATCGTCTCCCGCGAGCTCGGCATCCCCTGCGTGGTCGGCACGGGCACGGCGAGCCAGAAGATCAAGACCGGCGACAAGCTGACCGTCAGCTGCGCCGAGGGCGACAAGGGCTATGTCTACGAAGGCGTCCTGCCTTTCAAAGTCCTGAAGACGGACATTAAAAATTTAGCCAAGCCCAAGACTAAAGTGATGATGAATATCGGCTCCCCGGACATCGCCTTCCCGACCTCCTTCATCCCTAACGAAGGCGTGGGGCTGGCCCGCGAAGAATTCATCATCAACAACGCCATCAAGATTCACCCGCTGGCCTTGATCAACTACCCCAAGCTCGCCGACAAGAAGGCTAAGAAAGAGATCGAGAAAATCACTTTGGGCTACAAGGACAAGAAGCAATTCTTCATCGATAAATTGGCGGAAGGGGTGGCCATGATCGCCGCCGCCTATTCGCCCAAGGATGTCATCGTCAGGCTCTCCGACTTCAAATCGAACGAGTACGCCAACCTGATCGGCGGCCGCGAGTACGAACCGGTCGAGGCCAACCCGATGATCGGCTGGCGCGGCGCTTCCCGTTATTACGACCCCAAATACGCGCCCGCTTTCGCCCTCGAATGCCGGGCCTTGAAGAAGGTGCGCGATGACATGGGCCTGACCAATCTGAAAATCATGATCCCCTTCTGCCGCACCGTCGATGAAGGCAAAAAGGTCAAGGAGATCATGGCCCAGAACGGACTCGCGCAGGGCAAGAACGGCCTGGAGATCTATGTGATGGCGGAAATCCCGACCAACATCCTCTTGGCCGAGGAATTCGCCCGCGAGTTCGACGGCTTCTCGATCGGCTCGAACGACCTGACCCAGCTCGCCTTAGGGATCGACCGCGACGCCGGCCAGCTGAAAGTGGCCGGGGTCTCGAACGAGAAGAACGAATCGGTCAAGCTGCTCATAGAAAAACTGATCGAAGTCGGTAAGCGGACCCATACCAAAGTCGGTATCTGCGGCCAAGCCCCCTCGGACTTCCCCGACTTCGCCCAATTCCTGGTCGAACTCGGGATCGATTCCATCTCCCTGAATCCGGATACGGTCATCAAGACGAGCATCGCCATCGCCGAAAAGGAAAAACAATTAGGCAAATAAACCAAAGCCCCCGAAAGGGGGTTTTTGTTTCAGGTCTCCCGGCAGGGCCTGTCATTGACGGCTCCCGAAAAAGGGGTTAATATGCCTTCCATCAGCCCACTAAAGGAGGTTCAAATGAAAAAGGTCCTTATCTTTCTGCCGCTCCTTTCCTCCCTGCTTTTTCCCGCCGTCTCCCTATCCCAGGAATCCGCCGATGAGCTCGCCGTCCAGGGCCTCCGGTCCGCCTGCGTGACCCTCCGCCGGTTCGAGGGCGAACTCAAAATGGACATCGGAGCCGTCCTTGAAAAGATGAGACAGGCCGGCCTGGACGATGACCGGCGGATCGGGTTGGAAAATATCAGGGATTTCAAACTTACCCCCCTGGAAAAAGAGATCGGGGAGTGCGAGGCGGAACTGGAACACATGCCGCCGGACGAGAAGAATGCGGAAAAAGCGCGCCAAGGAATCGTCAAGGAACTTAAGGAGGTGCAACAAGAATATCTGCTTTCTTGGAGGATGACGGCGGAGATCAAATCTTCCCTGCCCCCCTCCTGCCAGACAGAGCGGTAATGCCACCGCTTTTTTATTTAAAGCTGATTAGTTATAATAGAAGCATGAACACTGATAAAAATCCCTCCGGATTCTTTCCGGTCTTAGCGGCTTTAAGCGGAAATTTTTTCATCACTTTCTTGAAATTCGCCGGCTTCCTCATTTCCGGATCCGGCGCCATGTTCTCGGAAAGCATCCATAGTCTGGCCGACTCTTTGAATCAGACCTTGATCATGATCGGCATCAAAAGATCGACCCATAAAGCCACCGAAGAATTTTCCTATGGCTACGGCCAGGAAAGGTTCTTCTGGGCGCTCATTTCGGCCTGCGGGACCTTCTTCATTGGGGCGGGCGTGACCATCTATCACGGCCTTATCAGCCTGATCAAAGGCGAATCGATCGAAATAAGCTCCTTGATCTTCCTCATCCTGGGCCTTTCTCTCATCATAGAGACCGTCACTTTCGCCCTGGCGCTCCGAGAGATCAAGGCGGACAATCCGGAAAAAAAGATCCTTGAGGCCATCCGCGAAGGCGATCCTTCGGTGGTAGCCATCGTCTATGAGGACGGGGTGGCGGTCCTGGGCGTCCTGGTAGCCTTCTTGAGCATCGTCTCTACCCAGCTCACCGGCAACCATTACTGGGACTCTTTGGGCTCCATCGTCATCGGCATCCTCCTCGGGATCGTCGCCATCATCCTCATCAACAAGAACCGCGGCTTCCTGCTCCAAAAGTCCATGCCCGAAGAAGTCAGGGAAAGAGCCGTCGAATTCCTGGAAACGAACCCCATGATCGAAAAAGTCATCGATTTCAAATCGACCGTCCTCGATATCGGCAAATACCGCATCAAGTGCGAGGTCGAATTCAACGGCCCGGCCATGATCAAGGAGATCTATCCCGAAGGCGCGCTCAAGAAAGAATATGCCGGAATCAAGACTTATGACGATTTCTTATATTTCTGCGTCGACACCATCGACCGCACTCCCCGGGTCATCGGCAAACAGATAGATGAGATCGAAAAGAAGCTCCAAGGGGAAATACCGGAGATCAAACATATCGATATTGAGATAAACTGATGAACTTCCTCCATTCTTTCGAACCCAGCCGCGTCCTTATCCAGGTCGGACCGATCACCCTCTATTGGTACGGCTTCTTTATCGTTTCCGGAATCCTGGCCGCCATCCTGACGGCCATCCGCTTGGGACGCAAATATGGCCTTGATAAGAACCTCATCATCGACCTGGCCTTCTGGCTGACCCTGTTCGGCATCCTGGGGGCGAGGATCTATGACGATCTTCTGGAGATACGCTATTATCTCGGGCATCCGCTGGATTCGGTCAAGATCTGGCAGGGCGGCCTGGCCATCCATGGCGCCATCATCGCCGGCATCCTGACCATCTATCTTTTTTCTCGGAGGAAAAAATTGGACTTCTGGCTATTGTCCGCCGTGATCGCGCCCGCCATAGCCCTGGGACAGGCGATCGGCCGCTGGGGCAACTATTTCAACCAAGAACTGTTCGGCTCCCCGACCGGCCTGCCCTGGGGCATCCCGATCGACCTCTTGAACCGACCCCTGGGGTATGTCTCTTACCGATATTTCCATCCCACCTTCCTTTACGAGTCCCTGGGTAATTTGCTGATCTTCTTCCTCCTCCTGGGCCTGCATCGCCGCCTGACCGGCGAGAACAAGTTCAGGAAGATCGTCTTCTACTATCTGATCGCTTATTCGGTCCTTAGATTTTCGACCGAATTCATCCGCATCGACTTCGCCCCCGTTTTCTTAGGATTAAGGGTGCCGCAGATAGCCAGCCTTCTGATAATCGCCCTTTCCCTGCTTCTCTTGAAAAATAAAAAAAATCATGATAGTATCAATAACAGCTCTCACTAATATTTTAGAGTTTCGAGCCGAAGGCGACGAGACTTGTTGAAAAACTTTAATATGCCTAATAAAAACTCAGCAAAAAAAGAATTGAGAAAAAGCGCCAAAAGACAGGCGGAAAATTCCAAGATGGCCGACAACCTGAAAAAATTGATCAAGAAGAGCCGGAAGGCCATCGAGGCCAAAGAGGAACACGCCAAGGAAAAAGTCATGGAAACTTTGAAGGCTCTCGATAAGGCGGCCAAGAAAGGTATCATCAAGAAGAATACCCGCGACCGCAAGAAATCCAGGCTTCATAAACGCCTCAACAAGATGAAATAAAAAAATCGCTCCCGAAAGGAGCGGTTTTTTTGTAGAACTTAATCCTCCAAGCCCTTGAGCAGATGATCCTTCAGATCCGCCAACTTCACCCTTGTCTGCTCCATGGAATCGCGGTCGCGTACCGTGACGGTGTCGTCCTCCAAAGTGTCGAAATCGATAGTGACGCAATAGGGAGTGCCGATCTCGTCCTGTCTCCGGTACCTCTTGCCGATGTTGCCATTATCGTCGAACTCGACCATAAAGAGAGGTTTTAAGCGGTCATACACCTCCCGGGCCTTCCCGACGAGCTCCGGCTTGTTCTTTAAAAGAGGGAAGACCGCCGCCTTGATGGGGGCGAGAGCTTTTTTGAATCTCATGACAACTCGCACATCTTCCGCGCCCTTGGCGTCGACCAATTTTTCCTCGGTATAAGCTTCGCTCAAGACCGCCAGAAGCGTCCTGGTCAGGCCGAAGGACGGCTCGATGCAATGAGGGATGAATTTCTCCCCGGCCTCATCCGTATAATAAAGGTCGGCGCCCGAATGCTCGATATGCTGTTTCAGGTCGTAATCGGTGCGGTAAGCAAAGCCGTGCAATTCGCCCCAGCCCAGGGAAGGAAAGTCATACTCGACGTCATAAGTATCCTTGGAATAGAAGGATCTTTCATTCTCGTCATGCCTTCTCCAGCGCATATGTTCATCGGAAAGGCCCAATCTTTCCTTGAAAAAAGTCTTGATGTCTTCCTGCCAGGCCTGGAAGGTCTCCCGCCAGTCGGCGTCTTCTTTCGGAGGCCTGATGAAATATTCGATCTCCATCTGCTCGAACTCGCGGGTGCGGAAGATGAAATTTCCCGGAGTGATCTCGTTCCTGAAAGCCTTGCCGACCTGGGCGATGCCGAAGGGCAATTTCTTCCTCATGGTATCCTGGACGTTCTTAAAATTGATGAAGATGCCCTGGGCGGTCTCGCCGCGCAGATAGGCGATGGATTTGGAATCGGCGACCGGACCGATATGGGTCTCAAAAAGCAGGTTGAAGCGGCGGGCGTCCGTCCAGTCGACGGCGCCGCAATTGGGGCAGGCGATCTTCAGCTCGTTCAATCTCTTGCCGACTTCCTCGAAAGGAATCTTGGTCGTCTCTTCGACGCCGATCTTCTCTTCCAAGAGCTTGTCGCCGCGGTGCCTGGTCTTACATTTGCGGCAATCTACCAGCGGATCGTTGAAATTGGCCACGTGCCCGGAAGCGACCCAGACCTTGGGGTTGGTGATGATGGCCGAATCCAGGCCGACGATATCGTCGCGGGTCTGGACGAAGGTCTTCCACCAGCTCTCGGCGATGTTCCGCTTGAGCTCGACCCCGTAGGGCCCGTAATCCCAGGAGTTGGCCATGCCGCCGTAGATCTCCGAGCCCGGAAAGACGAAGCCGCGGCGCTTGCATAAAGAGACGATTTTTTCCATGGTGATATTTTTCTTTGTCATATGATTTTAATTTAAATTATTTCACTCTTTCCTTTGATCAAGGTCTCTCTCGCCGGAACCAGCCTTTCGATGATATAAGGGATGGTTTCCACCTTCGGTTCGAAGGCCGGGACTTCTTCTATCGGTATCCATCCAAATTCCGAATATTCATCGCTCAAATTTATTTCTCCTTCGAGGTGCTCGGCATAATAATGAGGAAGGATCATGGAGCTGCCGTCTTTTTTTACAAAGAAGACATTCGTCGAGAAATCCAGATAAATCCTTATCTTGAAGTCTGCTCCCACTTCCTCGTTCTTTTCTCGCCTCAGGCCGTCAAGGATCGACCCGTCACCTGTCTCCAATTTGCCTCCTATGAACGAAAAAGTTCCGTCATAATCAGCCTCTCCCCGCCTTTTACACAGAAGAATTTTGGATCTATCTCGAGAAAATACGACAATCTTTTGGCAATATTGAAAATTGTATTTTTCATTACCCATATTTTTCATTTTTGATTAAGATCAGATGTTTTCTTATATACCAGATCATCCCTACTAAAATAATGATGGCCAAAACGGTGTCGAACTTATGGAAATAGCCGCCGATCGTCTCCCAATTCTCTCCCAATTTTTCTCCGACGAAGCCCAGGCCCAAGCACCAGGGCACCGACCCTAAAAAGGTATAAAGGACGAATCTTTTAAAATCCATCTTGGCGATGCCGGCCGGCAGGGAGATGAAGGTCCTGACTATGGGCATCATGCGCGAAAAAAAGATGGCGCCGTCTCCATGACGGGCAAAGAATCTATCGGCCCTGTCCAAGTCGTGGCGGGTGATCAACAGGTACCGGCCGTATCTTTCCACAACACCGCGGCCGGCATGAAACCCGATCCAATAAAAGAGGACTGAACCCATTACCGAGCCGAACGCGCCCGCCAAGGTCACCCCCAGGAGCGTGAACCTGCCGGCAGCGACCAGATAACCCGAAAAGGGCATGATGATTTCCGAAGGCAAAGGGACGCAGGCAGATTCGATAGCCATGAGCAGAGCGACCCCCGCATACCCCATGCTGGAGATGGAAGTGATGATGAATAAGGTCAGGCCGCTAAATAAAGAATGGATCATAAAAAATAAAACCTCGTTCCAACAACCTAAAAAATTAGGTCGCTAGAACGAGGTTTCCCCCGCGGTTCCATCTAGCTTTCCCGCCCTGGAGCGGAACGCCTTGATCAAACGAGCTTGATCCCCGACGGGAAACGAAAGGGAGCCAATCCCCTTTCTCGCTCTATTTAGCCAGTATAATTCATCCTTAATCTTTCGTCAATCTATGTCCGAGCGCGGATCACATCTCTGTGACGGTCTCCATGCCCAACAGTCCCATGCCGTTCTCCAAGACCTGGCTGATCGCTCCGATCAGCCGTAAGCGCGCTTCACGCATGGCCTTTTCCGCCTTGAGGACCGGCACGCTGTGATAATAATCATTGAAGCTTTGCGCCAGTTCGAAGAGATATTTGGCGATCTCCGAAGGATCCATCCTCTCGCCGGCGCGCGTCACGGCCTCCGGATACTTGGCCAGGGCCAGGACGAGTCCCAGCTCCTTCTCCTCTTTCAGGCCGGCTCTGCCCGGGCCGCTCCGTCGGCCGGCTTTCTTCAAGATGCTATTGATCCGGGCGTAGGTATACTGGAGATACGGGCCGCTATTGCCGGAAAGACTGATCGATTCATTGATGTCGAAGGCGATGTCTTTGGTCAGACCATTCTTCAAGATTGAATATTTGACCGCCCCCAGAGCGATCTTTTCAGCGGTCTTTCCCTTGTCTTTGAGTCGGCCGCTGTTTTCGACGATCTTCAAGATTTCCTTTTTGACTTCGTCCAAGAGCCATTCGCCCAGGATGACGTTACCCAGGCGCGAACTCATCTTTCCTTCTTTAAGGCGCACCCAGCCGTAGGGGAGATGGATCTCCTCGCCCCGGTGCTCGGGCAGAATCAATTCCAAGGCCTTGAAGACCACTTTGAAATATTCGGCCTGTTCCGGGCCGACGACATGGATAATCTTTTCCGGTTTATACTCCTTAAACTGGAGAGCGGCCAGGCCCACATCCTTGCCTTCATAAGTGGGATTGCCTTCGGAGTTGATGAAGACCCGGTTATGGAGGCCGTATTTCTCACCCTCGAAGATCACGGCTCCGTCGCTCCTCTTAAAGATCCCTCTTTCCAAACTTTTCAGGACCATCGCCTTGCCGCTGGCGAAGGTTTCCGATTCGAAATAGAGCCGGTCGAACCTGGTATTGACCCGCCTATAGATCTTGGCGAAATAATCGAGGCTCCACTGCCTGGTCTCCTGGTAAAGCTTCCTGATGCTCTTGTCCTGGTCATAGATCTTTTTATTGAGTCCGATGATTTCTTTCTTGGCCTCTCCGTCATCTTCATAATTCTGGCTGCCGAAGGCGTAAGCTTTGCCCAAAAAGACAGCTCTTCCGTCGACGCCGTCCTTCTTGGCGGTCTCGTATTCTTTCTCGAGCCTCTCGACGCCCCATAAGCACTTGGCGATGTGGAGCCCCACGTCGCCCTGGTAGTTGGCGCGGATGACCTTATGGCCGCCGGCTTCAAGCAGACGGGCGACTGCCTCTCCGGTGATGATGTTCCTCAAATGGCCGATATGGAAGGCTTTATGGGTGTTGGGATGGGCGAACTCGACCATGATCTTCCCGGCCTTCTTCCTGGCGCGGCCGAACCTGCCTTTTTCTTTCCTTATATCCTCCAAGACTTCTCCGGCCAGGAGCTCCTTGTCGAGGATGAAATTAAGATAAGGGCCGGCCGCCTTTGTTT
>JAKAJF010000079.1 GCA_021813875.1 bacterium
GGCCAAGGGAATGGTCGGCCAATGGTATTTTTTGATACCTCCGTAATAATGAGTCTTGAAGAAAGCCAGGTCCTCGTCCTCATAAAGCGGATTGACCTTCAAATCGATCCTGGGAGTGTCGATGTGCGACATCACCAATCTGAAGCCCTGCCTGACATCTCGGCCGATGATGGCGAGGATCAAATTCCTGTCCTTGTTGGTCTTATAGATCTTATCTCCCGGCTTTAAGGCTTTGACCTTGTCCAGGTCCTTGAAACCTTTCTTCTCAGCCAGCTCGACGCCCTCGGCGATCGATTCTCTCTCGGTCTTGGCTCGATCCAGGAAGCGTTTGTAGCCCTCGGCAAAATCGAAAGCCTTGCCGGTCTCCGCTTCGCCCCACTCCTCCCAAGCGTTTCTCCGCCTTAATTCCAATTTTTTCTCCAAAGCTTCAAAATTTTCCTTAGCCATATTTTTTATCGTTTAAAAATAAATCTCGCCCTTTAATCTTATAATAAATACAAAATTAAGCAAACGATCCGAGGGTGCTCCTCACCCTATCCGCTCCAAGGATCAAGGCCGGGCTTCGACCGCCATTTTTAGAAATAATGACCGATCAAATAGACACCGAGAAAATTCATGCCCAAGAAGAGCGGAATAAAAAGAGAACTCTTCATCTTAGAGATCCCCATCAGGACCAGGCCGAAATCGTCCGGCAAGGGCGAAGCGATGATGGCCGCTCCCAAGACCGCGAACAGCCATCTCAAGGGCCCCAACTTGAAAAGGAAAGAAAACTTCTTCAGCCGGGAATGCTTGAGGAAATCCACCAGGTCGGCCGAGAAACTATCTTCTATGAAATGAAAGATGATCAAGTCTCCCAGAAGCGCGCCCAGACTCGCGAAAAAAGCCACAAGAAGGGCCGAATCCGGATGGGCCAGCTGGGCGAGCACCACCGTCGCCGGGGCGGCCGTGAAGACCGAGACGAAAAAGATGCCGGCTACGAAGCTGGCGATAATCTTGGAACCGAAGAGGGACAGAAGCATGTTCCTGATGACGCCGGTCTTGACCAGCAGGACGGCGATCAAGACGCTCAGAAAGACGATTCCTAAATCCCTCATCAAGCCGTGATGTTCTTTTCTCATATCATTTCAGGTCAAGACCCCTCAAGGCAGCGATCCTTTCCTCGACTGGCGGGTGGGTCATGAATAATCTGGTCCAAAGACCGATCTTCCTTTCGCCGTCTTCCTTGAAGGGCGAGGCGATATAAAGGTGGGCGGTCGCTCGGTTGGCGACTTCCAGAGGCTCGCGATCGGCCGAGATCTTTTCTAAGGCGCGCGCCAAGCCCTCCGGATAACGGGTCAAGAGGGCGCCGTCGGCGTCGGCCAGGAATTCGCGCTTCCTCGAGATGGCTAATTGCATCAGCACCGCGAACAGGGGCGCGAGAATCGAAAGGATGATGGCGGCAATCATGATGACGAGCTGCAGCTGTCCGTCTTCGCGATCCCTGCGCCGGCCGCCGCCCCAAAAAGTCCAGCGCCTGAACCAGTCGGCCAGAAGGACGATGATGCCGACCATGACCGTCACCATGGTGGCGAGGAGCATGTCGCGGTTGCCGATATGGGAAAGTTCGTGGGCGATCACGCCCTCGAGCTCGCTTTTCTCGAGCTTCTCCAAAAGTCCGGAGGTGACGGCCACCACCGCGTGCGCGGGATTCCTGCCGGTGGCGAAAGCGTTAGGAGCCGTATCGTCGATGACATAGATCTTGGGCAGGGGCAGGCCGGCGGTGATGCAAAGATTTTCCACGACATGATAAAGTTCCCGATTTGATTCAAGCTCGACCGGATGGGCGGCGCTCATGGCCAGGACGATCTTGTCGCTCCACCAATAGCTGACAAAGCTCGAGATGATGCTGAAGATGACGGCGAAATAAAGGATGCCGGAATTGCTCATGGCCGCGCTGAAGATGTAGCCGAGCAAGATCACGGAGACGAAAAAGACAGACATAAACAGCCATGTCTTTCTTTTGTTAGAATCCGCTTGGGTGTAAATGGTGGGCATGATTAGAATTTGACCTGGACCGCTTCCCTCTCCTTCGGCTCTTCGATCTCGAAAAATTGCCTCTGTTTGAAATTCATCACGCGGGCGAACAGGTTGGTCGGAAATTCCTGGACCTTGATATTATAATCGCGGACATTGCCGTTATAGAAGCGGCGGGCGGCCTGGATCTTATCTTCGGTATCAGTGAGCTCGCGCTGCAGCTCCAAGAAATTCTCGCTGGCTTTCAGGTTAGGATAATTCTCCGCCAGAGCGAACATCGATTTCAAGGTCGAAGACAGCGCGTTCTCCGCTTCGGCCCGCTCCTGGGCTCCGCCCGTGCTCGTGGCCATGGCGGCGTTGCGGGCGCTGATGACCCGTTCCAAGGTTTCCTTTTCATGGGCGGCGTAACCTTTGACGGTTTCCACCAAGTTAGGGATGAGGTCATATCTCCTCTTCAATTGGACGTCGATGTCCGCCCAGGCCTCGTCGACCCGGTTCTTTTGGCGGATCAAAGAATTGTACATGGCGATCATGGCGATCAAAACGACCGCGATGAGGCCGAGGATAATCCATGTGGTCATATGATTGATATCAAAGGTCTTCCATTCAAGAGGGAAGACTAAATTTTTCTAAAAATTATTTTCACTTTTTTGCCGCGCGCCTTGGTGGCGTAGAATCCGGTCAGAAGACCCGCCCATCCGAAGAGGTCTTCTCTCCCGATCTCCCCGAGGCTTTCGGGGATGTCCAGTTCCTGTTCGGCTTCCGTTTCCGCCTGCGTGCCGGATGTCCTTAAGAGAGACAGGGGGCCGGTCTCTTCTTTTAATTCTATCAGATAATCGCCCGCTTTCGCCAATTGTTCCAGGCTTCCGCATTCTCTCGCGTTCCTGGCCACGATCAACAAAGCCTCCCCGATCCAGAAATTGCGGCCGTGCTTGATAATTTCGATATCGTTTCGACCGCAGGCCGAGCGGTTTTCAAAGAGCTTCTTCAGTTTCTCGCCGAATTCCGGGTCGGTCAAAAGGCAGCCGCCGGCCGGACTGGGATAGTCTTTGATGCCGAATCTGGCCGCCAGCTCCGTCTGGGCGCTCCTGCTTCTTCCTTTGATGTCCAAGAGCTTTTCCCGATCAACTTTTCCGGTGTTTTCAACTTCCGTTTCGGATAGCAGCTTGGCCGATAAAGGCCGTAAAATCTTGTTCTCGAGACCGGAAATCTTCTCAACTATTTTTAAAGCTTCCTTGTTCTGAGACATGGGCCGTTGCCCCAAGACTTCGCCGGTGGCGATAATGTCGAATCCGTCGCCCTGAGGAGGGGCGGAGCGACGACGTGAGGATCCCGTTGAATCTTTGCTGTCCTTCTTTAAATATTCTTTCGCGTGCCTTAGCATCATGCCGTGGCAATCGCTACAGGGATTCATGTTCTGGCCGTAGCCATGGTCCGGCTTTTTGACCATCTTGAGGTGCTCCTCCGAGAAATCGACTTCGACGAGTTCCATTCCTAATTGCTCGGCGGCCTTACGCGCCTTTAGAGTATTGAAAAAACAGCTTTTGAAGCTCAGGCCCGTGACTTCGAGACCCTGCTCCATCAAAACCTTGGCGGCCAGCATCGAATCCAAGCCTCCTGATAATAGGACGAGTGCTTTTGCCATCTTAGAAG
>JAKAJF010000080.1 GCA_021813875.1 bacterium
AAGGCTAATACTGAGACTAAGAAGACTAAGAAGAAAGAGGCAGAAGCCATCGAGCTCTTGCTTGGCATCAGTAAGGCTTCCTTGACCACTGATAGCTTCCTCTCGGCCGCTTCCTTCCAGGAGACCGCCCGTGTCTTGATCGACGCCGCCCTGAACGGCAAGGTCGATTATTTGAGGGGGCTCAAGGAAAACGTCATCATCGGCCGCCTGATTCCGGCCGGTTCCGGATTCAGCGCCGAAAAGTTCAAGGCCCATTAAAAGAATTAAAAATAAAAAAGAATCCCGAGTGCTCGGGATTCTTTTTTATGAGCGAAATTAATTTAAAGCGAAGGGATCATAATGTCATTGCGAGGAGCGACCGCAGGGGAGCGACGTGGCAATCTCGTCAATTTTGCCTCCGGCGGGTCCTGCCCGGATAGGGTCTTTTTAAGAGGTTCGCGAGGGACGCTGCCCTGGGCCCTACTTTTTGTAACCAAAAAGTAGGCAAAAAGTTTTGGGGTGCTCAATTCGCTATCACCTTGATTAGGAATAGATATGCTCGCCTTGGCGCTCAGTTCGCACCACAAGCCCCTGGTGTTCTGAAAGCATGCATTACAGGATTAAAGCCCAAATTTTTGGATGTTGGCGTCGGCTTGTTTTTGGATGCGTCCGATTTCTTCCCGGCCGCGTTCAGTCTTGAAGAGATGCGAGAAGCGGGCCTGGGCTTTTAAGTATTCATCGACTTTGATCTGCGGGCGGGGGACCTTCTGGACGCTTGAGAGCCGACCTTCGACGTATTCGAGGACCGGATAGAGGCCGGTCTGGGCCGCCAACTTACCCATCTTGACGGTCTGACTCGAGTCATGTTTCCAGCCGGGCACGCAAGGGGAGAGGATCTGGATATAGCTCGGACCTTCCATGGAGAGGGCCTTTTTGACCTTGGCGGCGATGTCTAAGGGGAAGCCGGCCGTGGTTTCGGCCACGTATTTCAAGCCGTGGGCCAGGGCGATGCCGACCATGTCCTTTTTGACCTGGTGGGAGCCGATGGCGTCGATCGATCTGCCGATTCCGGCTGGAGTGGTGGTGGTGGCGGCGGCCCAGGGAGTGGAGCCGGAAGCCTGGATACCGGTGTTGGAATAAGCTTCGGTGTCATAGCAGATATATAAGACGTCGTCGCCCCGTTCCCACATGCCGGAGATCAGGCCGAAGCCGATGTCGAAGGTGCCGCCGTCGCCGCCTTGAGCCACGACTTTGACGGCTTTCCTGTTCTTGCCCTGATGGTTGAGGCTGGCCCTGATGCCGGAAGCGACCGCGGCCGCGTTCTCGAAGAGGGAATGGATCCAAGGCAGACCCCAGGAGCTTTCCGGATAAGGGGTGGTAGTGACCTCGAGGCAGCCGGTGGCGTTGGCGATGATGACATTCTCACCCAGGCTTTCGGCCACGGCACGGGCGGCGATCATCTGCCCGCAACCGGCGCAGGCACGGTGTCCGGGAGCGATCGGCATCAGTTTATTTGCTTTCTTCATAGATTAAATGACTTTTTCAGCGGCTATCGAGCCGATATTTTTTATATTTTTTAATTTTTCGAACTTTCGGGCGAACTTATCGGCTTCCAATATCTCCAGCAAGACCGGCTGGCCGGCGGGAGAGAAATGGATGATGAATTGGCCGAATTCCCGGGCGTGGCTGATCGGCCCTGACGATAATTCGATGCTTAAGATATTGGCTTCTATGTCCAGATGCATAGATTTTATTATTTGTCATTGCGAGGCCGTTAGGCCGCCAAATTATTTACTTTAGACTATACTTTTCATTATAGTATCCATTCTTGTATTAAAGATTGCTTCGCTCCGCTCGCAATGACATTTATTTAATAGGATAAAAAGTTAAAACTTTGAGAATCTCATTTTCTTTCCGGCAGACGACTCCCAAACCGTCCTTATGGCAGATCAAGAATTTTCCGTTCTTTTTGGTCTTTTCGGGAGCGGTCAAGACATCCTGGATCTGTTCACGGGTAAAGAAGATCTTGTGCCTGTTCAGAATCTCAAATTTTTTTTCGGCGTATTGAGTGAAATAAAACATCAGATAGTCCCTTTGAATTTATTATAATAAGCATTGACGCGATTGATGTAGTTGATGGTTTCAGAGGGCATATTGTTATAACCTTTGCGGTCGAGATTGCCCGGCCCCCAGTTATAAGCGGCCAGGGCGTAGTCCA
Source organism: bacterium (assembly GCA_021813875.1). Lineage (GTDB taxonomy): Bacteria > Patescibacteriota > Patescibacteriia > Patescibacteriales > JAKAJF01 > JAKAJF01. The sequence goes on from JAKAJF010000080.1 coordinate 2,198, forward strand.
CATTGCCCCCATACTTACTGAGCAAACCGTCGATGAATTGGGTCCCGGCGGTCAAATTCTGGCCGGGGTCGAAGGGGTTGGCCACGCCATAAGCCTGGGCCGTCGCCGGCATCAACTGCATCAAGCCTTCGGCTCCGACCGGCGAAACGGCGTTGGGATTGCCGGACGATTCGGTGGTCATGATCGCCTTGACCAGGGCCGGATCGACGCCATATTCATTGGCGATCTGTTTGATCTGGGCGTCCCAGGTGTTGGCGTCATAAGTCGTACCTGCGGTCATGGAACCGTCGCCGCCGGTAGAACCCATATAGTTAAGAAGTTCAGGGGGGATCCTTTGGATCTCGCCGATGGTCAAAGGCTTCAATTTCACCAAATCGGGATTGACTTGATAAAGGATCATGTAGGAAGAGAGGGCGATCACGATGCCGGTGATTGAAGCCTTGATCCACTCCTGGGCCGAGGCTACTTTAGTCTGATTGCCGCCGGCTGTCAACCAGATCACGCCGCCGATCATCAGAGTGATAGTTCCTATGATACCGATGACGCCGATGGCGTATTTATAGATGGCGGCGATGTATTCGGAGATCCAAGAATATGAACAGACCTTGCCCTGGCCCTCGCCCGAGCAGCTGGGGGCGGAAAAATGCAGGTCGGGAATAGGAATCTGGAGCTGGGGCATGGAATCATCTGCCAAGACCGGTCTGGACTGGAATCCTAAAAATATCAAGCATAAAAGGACGGATAGTAAAATGCCCCTAATAAATTTTAATTTATTTACAAACATAAATGGCATTTTTTACGTCTGATTCTGTACAATCAAGATTTGTGTCTCTGGTACATTTACCGCTCTTGCAATCACTATTTGAACAACAGACGCTTCCCGGATCTCCAGGACTGCAAATTCCCACTCCTGTTGAACCTATTCCCATGACGCAAGATCCGTTTTTACATTGGCCTAAAGAATTTACGGGATCTTTACAGGGTGAATAAGCCGAGCCATTATAACAATTTCCATTTACGCAATATTGAGAACTGGGGCATAGGCCTTGAGTGTCGCACGTGCCAAGCGGCGCCGCGGGCTGATTTTGTCCATTAGTCCTTCCTTGGCATTCTATCAGACTTGAACAGGATTGATTCTGAATATTTCCTCGGCAATTTGCTTGGTCAGTATCAGTGTGAACATCGGCGCATTCATAATCGGTCACTCCGTTGCCATTTTGATCGCTAACTAAGAGTTGGGTAACACAACATTTAAAATTATATTGGGAAATTTTTTGGATATCCAGGGATTTGAAGGTCGTCAGGGCTGGGTTGACGGTGGCCAGGATCAGGTAAGAGGCGAGCGCCAGGGCTAAGCCGGTG
>JAKAJF010000081.1 GCA_021813875.1 bacterium
CGGCGCGCCCGCGGCCGACGCGCAGCGTCCGCTCGCCGGTCGGCCGGGTGAGCGGTGAGGCCGGAAGGCTGATCGAGGTGACCCGCGAGTCTTTGAACAGAGGCATCGCCCAGGTCAGGCCCGGCAAGACCTTGAAGGATATCGGCCGCGCCATCCAGACCTACGTGGAGGCCAACGGATTTTCAGTGGTGCGCCAACTGGTGGGGCATGGCGTCGGCAGGGAAGTTCATGAAGATCCCCAGATCCCTAACTTCGTGATCGAGAATAAGAGATTCAATAACGTCATCTTGAAGGAGGGCATGGTCATAGCCATCGAACCTATGGTCAATGTCGGCGATTTCGAAGTCGAGACGGCCGAAGACGGGTTCAGCATCGTCACCACCGACGGCTCCCTGAGCGCCCATTTCGAACATACGATCGCCGTGACCAAGAACGGCTATGAAATCTTAACCAGGGCTTGATGGAAGAGAAAATAAAAAAATATCTGGGCGTAGACTGGGGAGAGAAAAGGATCGGCCTGGCTTTGGGAGACAGCCTCCTGAAGATAGCCACCCCTTTCAAGACGGTCGGGGATCCGGCGCGATTGTTGGAGGTGGTCGAAGAGGAGGGGATCGATATCCTGGTCGTGGGCAAGCCTCTGAAATTGCTCGAGGAGGAGGGCGCGTCCCGGAATAAAAAATTTTCAGATTTTTTGGAAGGACTTAAAAAAAAGGCTCCCATCAAGATAGAACTGGTCGATGAGCGGCTGACCAGCAAGGCGGCCGATTCCTTGAAGCGGGCCGCGGGTTCGTACAAGGGGGCCGCCAGCAGGGATGAGATCGCGGCCATGATAATCCTTCAGAATTATTTCGACAATCTGTAGATGGAAGAAACTTTTTATACCCAAGCTATCATTCTCAACAAACAGCCCTGGCGCGAAGACGGAACCAGGGTGATCCTTTATGGCTCCGCCGGGGGTAAGATGGAATTGATAGCCCGGGGAGCGAGGAAATCCTCTTCCAAGTTGGCCGCCCATATTGAGCCGATAACTCTGGCCAAGGTCATGGGAATCAGGGGCAGGAATTACGATTATATTGGCAGCGCCATAAGCGAGAATTGTTACGCGGGGATCAAGAATGACCTGGGGAAGCTGGTCGTGGCCGGGAAGGCCATCCGCCTCTTTGACAGATCGGTCAGGGAAGGGGAGTCCGATGAAAATTTATTCCGCCTGCTTTCGGCCTTTTTAGCCAGCATAGACGCGGACGGAGGGAAGAATGATCTTGAACTTTCTTTCAGTCTTTTTTCCTTAAAGCTCTTGTCAGCGCTGGGTTATAAGCCGGAACTTTATGATTGCGTGATCTGTCGGAATAGGATCCGGGCGGGCGGCAACGCCTTTGATCTTAAAAAGGGAGGAGTGGTTTGCCGGCAATGTCAGGAGAAGGAAGTCAGAAAGAGGGAATTGACCTTGAGTGACGATTGTATTAAGGTATTGAGAATGGCTTCCGGAGAGGAATTGGGGAAAGTTTTGAAGTTAAAGCTTGACCGGGAGATCCGTCTGGAAATCAATAAAATAATCAAGTTTTTCACCATTTATCACGGCCTTTAAAAGGAAAGGAGGGGATATGTACGGAGGTTGTTGCAGAGCGATGGCTTCAGGACCGGCAAGGGATAGGGAGAGGAAAAGCGAGGCCAGGTTCGAGCTCCGGATCAACGGCGAACCGGCGCCGATCGAAGGGGATAAGGAACTGTTCTTGAAGACTTTCGAGAAGATCAAGAAGGATAGCGAGTTTCGGGGCACCGTATGCTTGGTCGAGCTTGCCGAAGGCAAGGAAAGAGTGCTGAAGAGCATGTCTGTTGGCTGAAGGAGGGAGAGATGGCCGATAAAGGCAAAAGAAAATACAGGTTTCTTTACGGGAGAGGCGATGGCCTGGATTTCGGCGAGATGGAGGAGACTAAGGCCATAGAACTTGCCCGGGAGAAGGCTATAGGGGCGAAGGACCCGAAGGCCCAGCTGATAGTTATCGGCGGGGACGGCGTCGTCTGGAGCGCCTCCTCCATCCCGGAGAGCTGCTTCCGGACCAGCAAACGCGGCTGATCTTTTAGGTCAGCTTTTTTCTTGCCAAAATTAGAGAAATCAGGTAGGATATTAAAGTATAAATGAAGTTTTTTTAGAGAGTTAAAATATCAACCACGAGTAAGGAGGAGTTTATGTCACGCTTTTCGGCCAATTCATCTGAGGTTCGGTCTTTCATATCAGCGGTCGAAAATGGGTCAGGTTCGCCCGAAGAGAAGCTGGAGAGATTAAGGAAGTATAAGGAGGACGGTTCTTTTTGCGCGGATGGCGACCACTGGCTGAGGGAAGCCATCAGAAGAGCCGAAATTTCGGCCAGGCTCAGCCAGACTTGGTCCCGCAATTGATACTCTCTATCGGAGATTTTTTAATCTCCTTTTCTAAAAAGATTTTATTTTAAACTATGTTAAGGACACATTCTTGCGGAGAATTGAATAAAAAAAATGCCGGGGAAACAGTGAACCTAGCCGGTTGGGTGCACCATCGACGCGACCACGGGGGCATCATTTTTATCGATCTCCGGGACCGCTACGGGATCACCCAGCTGACCTTCGATCCGCGCTTCGACGAAGAGGCTTATAAGGAAGCCGATAAATTGAGGAGCGAATGGGTCGTCCGGGTCACGGGCAAGGTCGTCCCACGTCCGGCTGAGATGGTCAACGCCAACCTGAAGACTGGTGACATCGAAGTGGAAGTCGACAAGCTCGAGGTTCTGTCGACCTCCAAGACTCCTCCCTTTGAGATCGGCGAGGAAGCCGGCCGTGAGGCTAACGAGGCTACCCGCCTGAAATATCGCTTCATCGATCTGCGCCGCCCCAAGCTCCAAAAGATGCTCGAGACCAAAGATCTCTTCATAACTTACATCCGCGAATATTTGCACGCCCGCGGCTTTGTCGAGATCCAGACCCCGATCCTCGCCAACTCTTCTCCGGAGGGCGCGAGGGATTTTTTGGTGCCTTCGAGATATTATCCGGGGAAGTTCTATGCCCTGCCGCAGGCGCCCCAGCAGTTCAAGCAATTATTGATGGTCGGCGGGGTCGATAAGTATTTCCAGATCGCCCCCTGTTTCCGCGACGAGGATCCGAGGGTCGACCGCCATTACGGAGAGTTTTATCAGCTCGATATGGAGATGAGTTTCGTCGAGCAAGAAGATGTCTTCGAAATCATGGAGCCCCTGATGGAAGGCTTGACCGAGGAATTCAGCGACAAAAAGATCGTCGGCCTCGAGAAGGACGGCAGCTTCCGGAAGATTCCTTGGAGGGAAGCCATGGAAAGATACGGTTCGGACAAGCCTGACTTAAGATTTGATTTTGAGATAATTCCCATTACCGATATGGTCAAAGATTGCGGCTTTGCCGTCTTCGCGGCCGCCGTCAAGGGCGGGGGAGCGGTCCATGCCCTGAAGATTGAAGGCGGGGCCAAGTTCAGCCACAAAGAGATAGATGACCTGAC
>JAKAJF010000008.1 GCA_021813875.1 bacterium
TACCGAGATGGGCGAGCTTCAGGAACGCAGCACCTCCACCAACAAAGGCTCGATCACGTCCATCCAGGCCGTCTACGTGCCGGCCGACGACTTGACCGATCCGGCTCCGGCCACCACTTTCTCGCACCTCGATTCCACCGTCGTCCTGTCCCGCTCCTTATCGGAGTTGGGCATCTATCCGGCCGTCGATCCGCTCGATTCTTCTTCCATCATCCTTGATCCGAAAGTCGTCGGAGAAGAGCATTACCAGGTCGCCCGCGGCGTCCAGAAAGTCTTGCAGAGATACAAAGACCTTCAGGACATCATCGCCATCTTGGGCATGGAAGAATTGTCCGATGAAGACAAGAAAGTCGTGGCTCGCGCCAGGAAGATCCAAAAATTCCTGTCCCAGCCGATGTTCGTCGCCGAACCTTTTACCGGTCAACCGGGCAAATATGTCAAATTGGCCGACACCATCCGCGCTTTCAAGGAGATCCTTGACGGCAAGCACGACGATAAGAGCGAGAATGATTTTTACATGAAGGGCGGCATCGAAGATGTCGGGAAAAAATAAATGGAAAATAAAATCATACATTTTGAAATCGTCACTCCTGAAAGAGTGGTCTTGAAAGAAGAGATTCTCCAGGTGACCGTCCCTACCCGCGAAGGTGAGATCACCGTCCTCGCCAACCACATCCCTTTGGTGGCCAGCCTGATGCCCGGCATTATCGAAGTCAAGACCAAAGAGAGCAAGACTGAAGTCATGTCCACCTCCGGAGGTTTTATCGAGGTCTTGAGGGACAAGGTGGTCATCTTGGCTGACACCGCTGAAATGGCCCATGAGATCGACGAATCCCGGGCCGAGGAGGCGAGGAGGCGCGCCGAAGAGCTGAAGAAGCGGGCCATCAACCAGGAGGATGTCAATTTCACCGAGATCGCCGCGAAGATAGAGAAGGAATTGGCCAGGTCCAAGGCGGTCAGGAGATGGAAAAAGATGAAAAATTTATAATAGAGACCTATCCTCTTGTTAAGCTTGGATTATTTTTGTAGGATTTAATATTATGTTGAAGTTATACACAAAAATACTTTCGACCCCGAATAATCTGGTTGATCCTAAGACCTTGGATTGCGGCGAAATTGAAGCTTTAGGCAAAGCAGTAGAAGAAAAGGTCAAGAAATTGTTCAAGGGCTCCCTGGCTATCCGCGAGGTCGACGCCGGTTCGACCAATTCCTGTGAACAAGAGCTGGTGGCTCTGGGCAACAGTTTTTATGATGTTGAACGATTCGGCGTGCACTTCGTGGCTTCCCCGCGCCATGCCGATATGTTACTAGTGACCGGTCCGGTAAGCAGAAACATGAAAGAAGGGCTCATTAAGACTTATGAAGCCACTCCCGACCCCAAGATTGTGGTGGCGGTCGGCGATGATGCCATAAACGGAGGCGTCTTCAAAGGTTCTTACGCGGTCATAGACGGCGTCAGCAAAGTCATTCCGGTAGACTACGAGATTCCCGGCGATCCGCCAACGCCCCAAAACATCCTTTGCTATCTACTTAAAATTCTTAATTCGGTAGAAACTAAATCTACTCACCACTAATCATATGACAGAGGCCCTAGCACAAACTTGCTTTGTTGTTTTGTTTTTCTCTTTCGCAGTCGGCGCGATCGGATCCCTGATCCTCAGGAATAACGACCGTCTGGCCGATTGGTGGGGCAATTCTTTCGCCATCCTGGGTTCCATCTCCGGCATAATCGCTTCCATTTCGGCCCTGGCGTTCGGCAATACTTTCTCTTATACTCTGCCGTCTTCCTTTTCCATCCTTTCCTTTTCCATAAATTTCGATTATTTAGCCGCCTTCTTTTCCTTGGTGCTTTCACTCATCTCCCTGTTCGCTTCGATATTCGCCCTCGGATATGTCAAGCATTTTTTCGGCAAATATAATATCGGCAGCTTAGGTTTCTTTTATAATACTTTCATCGCCGGCGTCATGCTGGTTTTTTTGTCTTCAAACGCCATTTTTTTCTTGATCGCCTGGGAATTGATGGCCCTGACTTCTTACGCCTTGGTGGTTTACGAACGCCACGACGAGAAAAACGTCAAAGCCGGCCTCCTTTATTTCATCATGACCCATATCGGCACCGCTTTTATCATTTTGTTGTTCTTACTCCTGTTTAAGCAGGTGGGTTCGTTCGATTTTGCCGCCATCAAAGCCGGCCTTGCCGGCATGTCTCCCGCTCTCCGAACGGCCGTGTTTATTTTTGCCTTGATCGGCTTCGGTATGAAGGCCGGCATCATCCCGCTCCATATCTGGCTGCCGAGCGCCCATCCGGCCGCGCCCTCCCATGTCTCCGCCATCCTTTCCGGGGTCATGATCAAGACGGGGATATATATGCTTATCAGGCTCTTTCTGGATATCATGCCCGGGACCTCGCTATGGTGGGGTCTGGCGGTCCTGGTCATCGGATCAGTCTCTTCCTTGTTGGGGGTCCTTTACGCCCTGGCGGAGCATGATATCAAGCGCCTCTTGGCCTATCACAGCATCGAGAATATCGGTATCATCCTGCTCGGACTCGGCAGTTCTTTGACCTTTTTAGCTCTGGGCTTCAAATCATTAGCCATCTTAGGCTTGACAGCCTCTCTTTATCATACTTTGAATCATGCCACCTTCAAGGCTTTGCTGTTCTTGGGGGCGGGCTCCGTCGTTTCCAAGACCCATACCAGGAACATCGAGGAATATGGTGGGTTGATCAGATTTATGCCCCTGACCGCCCTCTTCTTCCTTATCGGTTCCATGGCGATTTCCGCCCTCCCTCCTTTTAACGGCTTCTTCAGCGAATGGATGACTTTTCAATCCTTATTCAGGGGGTTTCAGGCTTTGAACAGTATGGCTCAATGGATCTTCGTCCTGGCGGCCGGTTCGCTGGCCTTTACCGGGGGCTTAGCAGCCGCCTGTTTCGTCAAAGCTTTCGGTGCCACCTTCCTGGCCCGCCCGCGCAGCGAAGAAGCCAGGCACGCCCATGAATCCGAGCCGAGCCTCTTGGTCGGCATGGGCGGCTTAGCCATCCTTACTTTGGTATTCGGTTTTTTCGCCGGGCCGATCTCTTCCGTCTTGGCCAAGACCGCCGGCAGCCTCGGCGCTCTGAAAATGGCCGAAGCTCCGATGGCCGCTTCCTGGAACTCGGTCAGGTTCGCTGACGGTTTCGCCTCGCTCTCTATGCCGCTCGTCTTGGGAGTATTGGCCTTAAGTCTCGCCATCGTCGCTTTCATCGTCTATCTTTGGGCCGGGGGACGCAAGGTCAGGACCTGCGCGACCTGGGATTGCGGGACGACTTTGGATTCCAGAATGGAGATCACCGCCACCGGATTCTCCCGTTCTATCGTAACTATATTTAACGGCATCTTAAAATCGACCAAGCAGCAGGACATCGAATATCATGACGCTGATATGCGTTATTTCTCCAAAGAGAACAGATTCACCTTGGAGACCAGGGATATTTATAAGGATTACCTTTACGAACCTCTCCATAGGTCAGTCTTAAAGATTTCCAATTTCTTTAAGAGGGTCCAGACCGGCAATATAAATGTTTATATCTTATATATTTTTCTTGCCATCTTTATTTTGTTAATAGCTTTAGTCTAACCATATGACCATTCTTATCTGGATCATCCAATTATTGCTGGTTCCCGCCTTATCGCCTCTTTTCATAGGGATCATCAGGAAGATAAAAGCCAAGCTTCAGAACCGCCGGGGCGCGAGTATCTGTCAGCCTTATCGCGACCTAAGGAAGCTTTTCAACAAGGATGAAGTGATCAGTGAAGACGCTTCCTGGATCTTTCGTTTTTCTCCCTTCATCATTTTTGCCATAACTTTGGTCGTCGGCGCGAGCATCCCTCTTTTCACGGGTTTGATTTCCAATCCTTTATCAGACTTTCTGGTAATCATCTACCTACTCGCTTTCAGCACTTTTTTCCTGGCCTTGGCCGGCATGGATGCCGGTAGCGCCTTCGGCGGTTTCGGTTCGAGCCGTGAAATGACGGTCGCCGCCCTTACGGAAGGGGGACTGTTATTCTCTCTTCTGACCCTGGCCATTGCCGCTAAATCCATGAATCTTTTTTCTATCAGCCAAAAGATCGCCTCGCTGCCTTCTTCTTCGCTCTTTCCGGTCGGGTTGGCCTTCGTGGGCTTTTTGATCGCCTTTCTGGCTGAGGCCGGTAGGTTCCCTTTTGACAATCCGGCTACCCATCTCGAGCTGACCATGATTCATGAGGCTATGATCCTGGAATATTCCGGCAAGAGATTGGCTTTGATCGAATGGGCGGCGGCCAATAAATTTTTGATTTTCGCCGGTCTGGCGGCTAATCTGTTTTTCCCCTGGGGCCTGACCGGTCAGGTCACTTTGCCGCACATCGCCCTGGCGTTGTTATTGTTCACAGGAAAGATCCTCGTCTTGAGTTTGGGGGTGGCGATCCTCGAATCGAGCATCGCCAAGTTCAGATTCTTCAGGTTGCCCGACCTGCTGTTCGTGTCTTTTATCTTGAGCGTCATCGCCATAGGTCTAATCATTTAAAAATATGCTTCATCTTTCTCAAACTTTATTTTTCATCGAAATCATCATTTTTGCCACGGTCATCTTTATGCATCTGTCCAAGAAAAGTTCCTCCGTGGTCGTCCTTTACGCCTTGCAGTCCCTGTCGGTGACCGTCCTGCTCCTGGCTTCCGCTCTGGAAGAGGCGAATTTGGCCCTTTTGGCGGTGACTATCCTTATTTTTGCGGCCAAAGTCATCGTGGCTCCTTATTTCTTCTTGAAGCTTTTGAAAAAAAATCAGCTGAAATTTTCCGTCAGCTCCTATTTAAATACGCCCCTGACCTTGATCGTCCTGACCATCCTGACCATCATGACCCATGCCAATTTTTTCAAACCCATCGCCGTGATTGCGCCTGCCAACGGAAGCGCGCTGCTCATGGCGATCGCCATCATCCTGATTTCCATCTTTTTGATCATTAACAGGAGGGGAGCGCTATCGCAGATGATCGGCATCCTGTCACTTGAGAACGCCATCGTTTCTTTCGCTTTTTTCGCGGGACTCGAGCAGACCCCCGGCCTCGAACTCGGAGTAACTTTCGATATAATCACTTGGATTGTCATCGCCACCGTCTTCGTCTCCATGATCCATAAGCAATTCGGCTCCTTGGACGTGACCTCCATGAAGCATCTAACTGAATAATCATATGGCTTTATTATTAATCATCCTTTCGCCTTTGCTGGCAAGTTTCATCTTTTTTTTCATCAGGAAGAGCGTCGGCGTGTTCGGCCTTTTGTCTTTGGCCGCTTCCTTGGTCGAGCTCGGCTCCGCCCTATATGTGGCTTCAGGAGGGAAGGTCTCGTCCTTCACCTCTTACTTTTCCGTGGACGCCCTGGGAATGATCCTGATGCTGATCGTGGCCACTATCGGCTTGATGGTATCCTGGTATTCAATAAGTTATCTTAACGAAGAAAAGAGGAAAGAGATCATCGGCTTCCGCAGGATCAAGCAATATTTCATCCTGCTCCATCTGTTTTTAGCGGCCATGTTTATCGCCATCATCTCGGCCAACCCTATAGTGATGTGGATCGCTATTGAAGCGACGACCCTTTCCACCGCCTTCTTGATCAGCTTTTATAACAAGCCTTCGGCCATCGAAGCGGCCTGGAAATACCTGATAATCAATTCGGTCGGCCTACTTCTGGCCTTTTTAGGCACGCTGCTTTTCCTGTACCCGGTCTTGGGCCATGCCGGCCTCGTTAACTGGCAGACTTTGCTCGGTAACGCCGCTTCGCTCGATCCTTTCGTGGCTAAAATCGCCTTCATCTTCATCTTGATCGGATATGGCACCAAGGTCGGGCTCGTTCCCATGCACACCTGGCTTCCTGACGCCCACAGCAAGGCGCCCGTGCCGATCAGCAGCCTGCTTTCCGGAGTCCTGTTGAACGTAGCCTTCTTCGCCGTCCTGCGGTTCAAGGCGGTCGTCGATCTTGCCATCGGCCCGTATTTCACCGGGCGCCTCCTGATCTTCTTCGGCATCATTTCCATCGCCCTGGCCGCCTTCATCATTTTTGGCCAAAGAAATTATAAGAGATTATTGGCCTATTCGAGCATCGAGCATATGGGTCTCATGTCCTTGGGCTTCGGCTTCGGAGGCGCGGGGGCTTTCGGCGCCTTACTCCATATGATTTATCATTCCTTGACCAAATCTTTGCTCTTCCTTTCCTCAGGTAATATTTTCTTAAGATACAGCTCGACCAAGATTGAAAAGGTGCGGGGAGTTTTGACCGCCCTGCCGGCCACCGGCATAATTTTCTTCATCGGTTTCCTGTCGATCACGGGCGTACCTCCGTTCGGAATCTTCCTCTCGGAATTCTACATCTTGTCGGGAGGAATAATGAGCCATCCTTTCCTGACCGGTCTGGCCCTCCTGGCCTTGGCCATCGTCTTTATCGGCTTTTTGAAGCACGTGACTTCCATGTTGTTCGGGAAACCCGAAGAAGGCATTGAGATCGGAAAGGAAGCTTCCGGCAGGCTGGCGCCCCTGTTGGTCATAGTGATTTTGTTGGCCATCTTGGGATTCTATATTCCCGGGCCTCTCAAATCCTTAATAAATTCGGCTATCTCCATTTATTAAACATATGATCAAAATAATTGAAAAATTCGTCCCCGCCGGCGTCCGCATAGAAGAATATGGCAATATCTACGCTTATGAGATGAAAGTTGATGATATCGTAAGCGCCGTCAATCATCTTTATTTCATCGAAAAATTGCCGTTGAAACTCATCACGGCCATGGATGAAAGGAAAGAGAGCGGTTCTTTCAGGGTCATGTATATCTTCGGCATCCCCAAGGAGAATCTTTTTATCGCCCCTTATATCCGCCTGAAAGGCTCTGAAGAATTCCCTTCGGTGGTCAAGACTATCCACGAAGCCTCCGGCTACGAAAGGAAGATAAAAACTTTCTTCGGTTTGGATCCGGTCGGCCATCCCAACCCCAGGCCTGTTATTCTTCACGGGAATTGGCCTAAAGACGTTTTTCCCTTGAGAAAGGATTTTGATTGGCGATCAAGACCGGCCGAGGCCAAGAATGATTATGCTTTTACCAAAGTTGAGGGGGAGGGGATATATGAGATTCCGGTCGGTCCCGTGCACGCGGGCATCATCGAACCCGGGCATTTCCGTTTCAGTGTCGCCGGAGAAGAAATAGTCTTATTGGAACCGAAATTAGGTTATAAACATAGAGGAGTGGAAAAGCTTTTTGAGATCTTGCCCTTGAAAGAAAAGTTAAAATTATCCGAAAGGGTCTCGGGCGACAGTTCCTTCAGCCATTCTTTGGCCTTCTGTCAGGCAGTCGAAGCTTTGGGCGGGGTCGAAGTAAGCGCCGAGGCGGCTAACCTGCGTTTGATCTACGCGGAGTTGGAGCGCCTGGCCAACCACTTGGGCGATATCGGCGCCATCATGATCGACACCGGTTTCAGTTTCGGCGGCAGCCACGGCGCGCGCTTAAGAGAAATGGTCATGAGATTGAATGAACGGCTGACAGGCAGCCGCTACTTAAGGGGCGTCAACGCCATCGGCGGGGTCACTAAAGACATCAGCCCCGAAGCCAAAGATTCCCTCCTGAAAGACCTCGAGGCGCTCGAGAAAGATTTTTCCGAAGTTATGGCCATCGCTGAAAATTCCAATTCTCTCTTTAACCGCTTGAAAGAGACTGGCACCTTGAATTATCAAATCGCTCTTGATCATGGGACGGTCGGCGTGGCCGGCAGGGCGGTCGGCATCCTGAATGATGCCCGTCTCGACTATCCCTATGCCGCTTATCCTGATTATGATTTGGAAATTGCCAGTGAGACCAAAGGCGACGTATATTCCCGATTCTATGTCCGCGTCAAGGAAGTCTACTCCTCGATCAAGCTTATCGAACAGGCACTCCAGAAGAATCATGAGGGCAAGATTTTGAATGATAAAAAAATAGAGTTAAAGAAAAACAGTCTGGCTGTGGGTATCGTCGAAGGTTGGAGGGGGGATATCGTTTATTTCGTAGCTACGGACGCCCAAGGCGAGATAACCCGGGTCGAACCGAGGGACCCGTCTTTCTTGAACTGGACGGTTCTGGGCCACGCCGGAAAAGGCAATGTCGTGCCTGATTTTCCTTTGATTAACAAGAGTTTTAATCTTTCTTATTCGGGTAACGATTTATAGGTTTGATTGACGAGAGTTAAAAGTTATGGTATGATAGCAAATTGGCCAGACTGACTCCAGTTTGGGTCAGACTTGCCAGCTTGCTATTTTGTTTTTTTGAAAATAAAAGAGATAATAACAATCAATGGGAAACTGGGGAGGCGACTACGTATGGCATCGATCGATCAGAGGCTTAAGCAGCTAGAGGAATTGAACAAGCATCATTCGCAAGTCTTTTGCAGTACCGACGCCCAGATGCAGAGGAAGCTTTACCGGGCTCAACATCAGACCAAGATTGTCGCATTCCAATGCATGGATGGGCGCATCCACATTCCTTTCATCACCAAGACCCCTCTCGGCATTATTAAATCTTTCCGCAATCTTGGCGGAAAATTCAATCTCGGCTGGTATTACTTCGGGGCGGTGGTCGAGGAGGAAGTGAATTACGCCCTTTCCCGGGGCCAGAAAATCATTGTCATAGACAGCTATCATTTCGCCAAGGGCTCCGTGCATAGAGGGTGCGCAGGGTGCAATTACCGCAAGGAGGATTCGATCCGCGAGGCCGCCACTCTCAAGGTCCAGACAGAGAGGATATACGGCTCTTCCGGGCAGGTGGTTTGTCCGATCATCGTCGGAGTGGAGACTGATGAGGATGCTCTCATTTTCCATGGCGATGACATCTCTAAGACCTTGGACCTGTCCGAGGTCAAGGGAGAAGATAAGCATGCCCTCAGGGTGCTTCTGAGGAAACTCTACCGAAAAATGCCGGAAGACATGTTGGAAGACCTTCTGCCGCTCGCCCTGGGAAATATCCGGCATATCGCCGAAATTAAGAAGAAGAAGCGGGCGATCGTTGAAGTCGAGCACCAGGAGGATGTCTTAGCGGTCGGCAGGGGTTTTGACTGGCTTTTCCAACCCAACAAGGCACTGATCGTCGGCCCCTATGAACCGGACCTTAGCGTACCGATCAAAAAGGCGGCCGGCATCATCCTCTCCAATATGGAGGCCGGGAGGATTCCCAGCGACGGATTCATCCTGCTGACTTCGGCAGTCTTTAGGAGCGGTGCTGGAGTACCGAAGGCCTTGGCCAGGGAGAGGGCCCTTAACCTGAGCGAAGCTGCCCAGAAGACGGTCAGGGAGTGTTGCGGAGGCATGCATGAACTTATGCGGCCACTGACGGTTGTTACTAATCTCGATACAAGGAGGTTCGAGCTTGTAAAGGCTTGAGAATTAACCCTGCCGCAGATGATGCGAGCAGGGTTTTTATTAATTTGGGAGGATTTTTTAAAATTTTAAAGCTTGACAAGGCCCTTAATTATAGTAAAATACAAAAGAGTAATTAGCACTTTGATTAAGAGAGTGCTAACACTTTTTAGAAAATTAATCGAGCTTGAGCCGCACGTCTGGATGCGGCCCAAGAGAACGCTTTTATGCAATTAAAACCCTTGAATGACCATGTGATCCTCAAGCCCGTCGCTAAAGACGAGGTTACCGCATCCGGCATCATCATTCCTGAAACCGTGGACAAGGAAAGGCCGGAAAGAGGCGAGGTCATCGCCATAGGTCCGGGCAAGTTGCTCGAATCCGGACAAAGAGCTCCGATGAGCGTCAAGGTCGGAGACAAGGTCGTCTTTAAGAAGTATTCTCCCGACGAGATAAAGATCGGCCAGGAGGAATATCTGGTCATAAGCGAGAGCGATATCATAGCAATCATTGAATAATTTAATTTGTCATCCTGAACGACAGTGAAGGACCCGTGATTCTTCGTCCCTGTCGGGACTCAGAATGACATTACTATATATGGCTAAACAAATCATCTACGACCAAGAAGCAAGAAGCGCCCTCAAGAACGGGGTTGATAAATTGGCTAACGCCGTGAAAGTCACCTTGGGCCCCAAGGGCAGGAACGTCGTCATCGATAAAGGTTACGGCGGTCCGACCATCACCAAGGACGGCGTCAGCGTCGCCAAAGAGATCGAACTGGAAGATAAGTTTGAAAATGTCGGCGCCGAAATCATCAAGGAAGTCGCCTCTAGGACCAACGACGTGGCCGGCGACGGCACCACTACCGCCACCCTCCTGACCCAAGCCATGATCGCCGAAGGGATCAAGCTGGTCTCTTCCGGCGTCAGTCCCATCGAGATTAAGACCGGCATGGAAAAGAAGGTCAAAGAGATTGTGGAAAAATTGAAATCCATCAGCAAGAAGATCTCTACCCAGGAAGAGATCGCCCAGGTCGGCGCCATCAGCGCCAACGATAAGGAGATCGGTCAGATTATCGCCGAAGCCATGGAATCGGTCGGTAAGGACGGCGTCATCACCGTCGAAGAAGGGCAGTCTTTCGGGGTTGAGAAAGAAGTCGTCGAGGGCATGCAGTTCGATAAGGGTTATGTCTCTCCCTATATGGTGACGAACGCCGAATCCATGAAGGCGGAAGTCGAGGATCCCAACCTTTTGATCACTGACAAGAAGATCGCCTCTATCCAGGAGATCCTGCCTCTGTTGGAAAAGATGGCTCGCGCCGGCAAGAAGGACCTGGTCATCATCGCCGAAGAGATCGAGGGCGAAGCCTTGGCCACTTTCATCCTTAATAAGATCAGGGGCACCTTTAACGTCTTGGGGATCAAGGCCCCCGGTTTCGGAGACCGCCGGAAAGCCATGCTCGAAGATATCGCCGTCCTGACCGGCGGCAAGGTCATTTCCGAGGAAGTCGGCCTGAAGCTGGAAAATACCGAGATGGAAGATCTGGGCCGCGCCAGGAGAGTGGTCGCGTCCAAGGACGATACCACCATCATCGGCGGCGCCGGTGAAGAAGACGCGATCAAAGAACGGGTCGCCCAAATCAGGCGCGAGATGGAATTGAGCGATTCCGACTATGACCGCGAAAAGCTCCAGGAACGCTTGGCTAAATTGTCCGGCGGAGTAGCCGTCATCAAGGTCGGAGCCGCTACTGAAGGCGAGATGAAGGAGAAGAAAGACCGTATCGAAGATGCCCTGCACGCCACCCGCGCGGCCGTCGAGGAAGGGGTCGTCCCCGGAGGGGGTCTGGCCCTGGCCATGGCCAGCAACGCCTTCGAAGAGGTGACCAGCGGACAGGAAGAGCATCCGGGAGCCAGGATTATCGACCAGGCCGTCTTGGAGCCGATCAAACAGATCGCCGCCAACGCCGGCCAGGATGGATCCCTGATCCTTTATAATATCATCAACGAGCATAAAAAAGGCAATACCAGCCTCGGTTACAACGCCGCCAACGGCAATTTTGAAGACATGCTCAAGGCCGGCATCATCGATCCAACCAAAGTGGTCCGTTCGGCCCTGGAGAACGCCGCCAGCGCCGCGGCCATGTTTCTGACCACTGAGGCCGTCATCACCGACAAGCCTGAAAAAAAAGAAGATCATGACCACGGCATGCCCGGTATGGGCGGCGGCATGGGCATGATATAAAAATATGAAAAAATATCTTTTAGCCCTCTTATTGGCCGCTTCCGCCCTCACCTTGGCCGCTTGCGGCGCCAAAAAGCCGGACATGAGGACTCCGGTAGGGGAGAAGCAGGAATATAATTATCGCAATCCCGACCTGGGCTTCAGCCTGATGCTCCCTTCGGAGTTCATCTATTACCAGACCCAGAGGAAACAGACGCCCGACTTCACCGATCTTGAGATTTTCGTCCCCACGAGCGACACCAAATACGCCCAGGAAGTCCCGGGATATGCCAAACCCGTCGTCGTCCGTGTCTTCAATAAGAATTCCTGGCTGGTCTCGAGCGAAAGCGACAAGAAGATCTATCAGAAGATCGGAGAAAAGGGAGACAAGGTCTACGCCATCAGGTTCTGGGACAAGGTCCCGAGCGATTGGAAGAATAAGTGGACGGCGGCCATGGCCGATCAGATAAAGCAGGAATTCCAGATCGATTAACCTTCAAGAATGATCCGCCTTCGGGCGGGTCGTTTTTATTTGATTTTTTAGTCCCAAAATGTTATCCTTCTAATATGTTGAATCCCAAATTAACGCCTAAGGCCGAAAGCATCCTGACCGTAAACGACGGCGCCAAGAGGCTGTTCCAGGTCATCTACCAGGAACAGCACAAGGAAGAAAAGGACGACGATACCATCCCCAGGATCAAAGTCTCTTCGTTCGTGTCGAAGATGGCTTTTTATTATGAAAAGATCAGGAACACGGTCGATTATAAGGAAGAGCATCTTTTGCGCAAGAACGCCATCTTGAGGATCCTGCGGCGGCAGATCCTGATCGAGGGAGCCATCATCCCGGAGATCAAATCCAAGGCGGTCGCCAAGCATCTCCTGACGGAATTGATCCGGGCCGCTTATCTCCCCAACAACAAGGTCCGCGAGACTAAGATCGACGAATTGGCCGAGGTCATCGACAAATATATCAAGCTGAAAAATTACGCCTTGAGGAGCCTCGAAGCCTCCGGCAGGGAAGAGAACAATTTCAAGGCCAAGAACGAGCTCACGCAATGGATCATCACCCTGCTCGGCTGCGACATCGAGGAAAGATTGGGGAGGAGCAAGGTCAATCAGACCATCATTTCCGACCTTTACGATAATCTGGATTCCTTGGTCGAGATACCGGAGGACGCCCCCTACAGGAAGGATAAGGATATCCAGATCTATATCGCCATCCACAGGAATCTGCTGAAATTCGACAGCGACATGGTCGCTTTCATCTCTTTCAAATATTTCAATGCCGATTGGCATAGGGCGGGCGAGGAGGAGATAGCCAGGATCGGCCGCAACATCCTGGTCTTAAGGGATGCCATCGAAAGGCAGATAAATCATCCTCTCTCCGGACAATTGAAGAAGATCGTCGGCCGCTATGCCGTTTTCTATGAGATCATGGCGGAAACGATCGCCGATAATCCTGTCCGGGTCTACGAGGATCTCAAAGCCGATCCCAAGGCCTTCCCGCGCGATATCAAAAAGATCTGCAAGAAACGTTACGGCTCCATCCGCTCGAAATTGTGGCGGTCGGCCGTGAGGAGTATCATCTATATCTTCCTGACCAAATCTTTGTTCGCCGTTTTGCTCGAAGTGCCGGCCACCAGGTGGTTCGGCGACGAATTGAACTTTTGGGCCCTGGGCGTCAATATCGGCTTTCCCGCCCTGCTCCTGTTCATCATCATCCTTTTCACCAAATTGCCTTCGGACAATAATACCAACCGCATAATCGAGGGCATCAATGAGGTGGTCTTTGTCGAAAAGGAGAGGAAGGAGCCGATCAGATTGCGGGAGCCGGCCAAGCGGGGGAATTCCATGAATGTCATCTTCGGGCTGGTCTATGGAGGCGCCTTCCTGTTCTCGTTCGGCGTTATTATCTACGCCTTGGAGAAGATCGGCTTCCACTGGATCAGCATCACCATCTTCCTCTTCTTCCTGGCCCTCGTCAGCTTCTTCGCCATCAGGATCAGGAGAGGGGTCCACGAGCTGGTGGTGGTCGAGCCCAAGGAGAATATCTTCACCTTCCTTTCGGATTTTTTCTATATTCCTATCGTAGCGGTCGGCAAATGGCTTTCGGAAAAGTTCTCCCGCGTCAATGTCTTCGTCTTCATCCTCGATTTCATAATCGAGGCTCCCTTTAAGATCTTCGTGGAGATCGCCGAGGAATGGACTAAATATGTCCGCGAAAGGAAGGAGGAGATCGTTTAGATGGCGACCTTATACATCGTAGCCACTCCGATCGGCAACCTGGAAGACATAAGCATGAGGGCGCTCCGCGTCCTGGCTGAAGCCGATTTTATCCTATGCGAAGATACTCGCGTCACTAAGAAGCTCCTCGACCATTATGGCATCTCCACCCCCTTGATCTCCTATCACCAGCATAGCGAAACCCCTAAGACTGAAAAGATACTTTCCATCTTGGCCGAAGGCAAGGATCTGGCCCTGGTGACGGACGCCGGCACTCCCGGCATCTCTGATCCGGGCGGCAGATTGGTCCAGGATGTCATCGAGGAGTTCGGGGAAGACGTCAAAGTCGAATCGATCCCCGGGCCTTCGGCGGTCACGGCCGCCCTTTCGATCTCCGGCATCCCCACGGACAGGTTCGTGTTCCTGGGTTTTCCGCCGCACAAGAAAGGCAGGCAGACCTTCATAAGAAAGATCCTCGAGAGCGATCTGCCCGTGGTCGTCTATGAATCAAAATATCGGATCATCAAGTTCCTGGAGGAATTGACGGCGGCCGGCCAGGGACTGAAATCCAGGATCGAGATCAAATCGGTGGTCGTCTGCCGGGAAATTTCCAAGATGCATGAGACTGTCTACCGCGGAGATCTCGAGACCATCATCGGCAAGATCAAGGAAGATGAAAATGCCCAAAAGGGGGAATTCGTGGTCATAATCGCCAAATGACGGATTGCCTTAAAAATCCCCAACTGTTATAATTAAGATGTTATGAAAGAAAAAATAACATCTTTTTTTGTTATATCCATGGCCTTTTTCCTGGCCGCCGGCTTACTGTTGCCCAAGGGCTCGAGCGGTCAAGGGTCGGCCTTGATGGATCTGCGGTCCAAGGATGAAATCCTGGTCAAATTCAAGGGTGAAAAGGAACCGGAGGACATTAAGATCGCCCAGGATGGAGATTTTGATGAGATCCTGGCCGATTTCAAGAAGAATCCCCAGGTCGAATACGCCGAGCCTAATTATAACTATTTCGCCTCCATGATTCCTACGGATACTTATTACAGCAAACAATGGTACCTCAAGAAGATCAAGGCTCCCGAGGCTTGGGATGAGATCCGAGAATCGGACAAGATCATCATCGCTATCATCGATTCCGGGGTCCAGATCGACCATCCCGACCTCCAAGACAATATCTGGAAGAATAAGCGGGAGGTGGCCGGGAATAAGATGGACGATGACGGTAACGGTTTCATAGATGACGTCCATGGTTGGGACTTCGTCAATAACGTCCCTGACCCCTCACCGAAATTCAAAGGCAATTACACCGAGGCCGGCATCATGCACGGCACCATCGTGGCCGGGATCGCGGCCGCGTCCGGAAACAATGCCGCCGGCATCAGCGGCGTGACCTGGAAGGCGCAGATCATGCCCTTAAAAGTCTTGGACGACAAAGGGGAGGGCAATACCAATAACGTGGTCCGGGCCATCGATTATGCCATCGCCAACGGCGCCGATATCATAAATCTCAGCTTTGTCGGTTTCGGCTATAGCCAGAGTCTCGATAATGCCATCAAACGAGCCTATGACGCCGGTGTCATCGTGGTAGCGGCGGCCGGCAACGAGGAAGATGGCGGCAACGGCTACTCTTTGGATAAGACGCCCATGTATCCGGCCTGCCACGACGGCGGTCCTGGCGAGAACCGGGTCATCGGAGTGGCCGCGACCGACACTCTCGACCAGAAAGCCAGCTTTTCGAGCTATGGCTTCAAATGCGTAGATATCGCCGCGCCCGGCGTCAGCGTCATCAGTACCGTGGTCAATTCCCCGACCAACTATTTGAACGGTCAGCCTTTCAATGATTTTTATGACGGTTATTGGTCGGGCACCTCCATGGCCACCCCCATGGTCAGCGGCGCCCTCGCCTTGATCGAGGCCGCCAACCCCAACATGAACCGCGGTCAAGTGATCTCGACCCTCCTGTCGACGGCCGACAACATCAACCGCCTCAATCCTAATTATCTGAACCAGCTCGGCAAAGGCAGGTTGAATGTCTATGCCGCCGTCTCGGCCGCCAAAGAGGCTCTGAACAAGAAGACGGCCCGCTTGTTGGTCGCGCCCTTTTCCGGAGAGGAGACGGATGTCAAGATTACCGACAAGGACGGGCTGATAGAGACCGAATTCCAGCCCTTCGATTCT
>JAKAJF010000082.1 GCA_021813875.1 bacterium
AGTTGGTATAACCGAGTGTTTGCCATAAAATCACCTCCTTTCTTTGTGGGGTGATTTTATTATATACCGAGGGCTACGCCACCAAACGCACACACCCGCTAAAGCGGGTGGTTTTTCTTGTAATAAAAAACCGACCCGAAGGTCGGTTAGACGGAAGCCATATAGGCGAGGCACTCATCGTGCTTTTGCCCGGTAATTTTTCCGGATTCCGCGTAATAATTCAAAAGCCAGCTCATGGTGAAGGCCGAGTAAAGGTCGTAGCCGGCTTGACGCAGCTGCTCTTTGCCGCCCTGCTCCCTGTCCACGAGCACTACCAGGTCCCTGACCATCGATCCGCCTTTCTCGATGGCCTGGATAGCTTCGACCTTGGTGTCCGCCTTAGTCACCAGGTCATCGAAGAGCAAGACGATCTCCCCTTCCTGGTAGTTGAACCCCACCTTGGGGATGATCCGGCGCTGGCCGCCCGCTTCCTCCTTGTCGAGCTTGATCAGGCGGAAATCTCCGGGCCGCTTGCGGTTGATGGCTTCGGCGATCGGATCGCCCGCCCGCGGGATGCCGGCTATCGCCTCGAAAGGCAAGCCCTCGTCTATGACTACGTCTATCAGGCAGTCGGCGATCAAGTCATAGTCCTCCATGGTTAGAGGTCCGGGCTTGGGGTTGTCGGCCGACCGCAGGTTGAGATAAAAAGGAGACAGGGGCGCATCGGGAAACTTCTCGTGCAGCTTGAGTCTGAAGGCTCCGAACTTCAGAGCTTCTCTTTCAAAAATCATATCCGCGACTATTTGTCGTAAGTCCATGTCACCTCCTTCCCTTGGTTTTCTCCTCTTCCTCCTCGAGTTCGGCCATGGCCGCCTTGACTTCCTCGATGGTCTTGTAGGCCGCTTCAATCGGATCTTTGGCCATCGTTATCGGCCTGCCGATGACGATGTAGTCAGCGCCGTTCCTGACGGCATAGGCGGGAGTAGCGATCCGCGCCTGGTCGTCATTGGGGTCGAGATGCCATTTGGGCCTGATTCCGGGCGTGACCCTGATGAGGTTTTTGAGCTCCGGGAACTTCCTCAAGAAGGCAAGCTCTTCCGGAGAACAAACGATGCCATGCGCGCCGGCCAAGGCCGCGTCGCGGGCCAGCTTAAGGACTTCCGCGCTCGGCGGATTGCCGAAGTTGAGGATGCACTCTTCGGAAGAAAAAGAAGTCAATACCGTAACGCCGAGGATCATGGTGTTCCCGCAGTTGGCGACCGCTGCCTGCATCATGGGTATGCCCCCAGAAGCATGGACCGTCAAGAGGACGGGGCCGTACTTGGCGAACTTCTTGGTGCGATTGGCCACTGTCTTGGGGATGTCATAAAGTTTCGGATCGGCCATCACTCCGCCATGCTGATTGAGGAGCGGGATAATCCCGAGCCCCATATCCGAATCCAGAATATCATTCCCCTTAAAAAGCAAGCCTTTTCCGCTTAACTGCTGCGCTAAGGCTACTCCCTCCATCTCGTCCATGTCGTCCAGAGCAACAATGATTCCTGTCTTTTTCATTTTTTCACCTCCCTCCTTATAAATTTTACTCAATTTAAAGGTTCAAAAAAGCTTAAGGACCCTCCTTAAGCTTTTGCTTATCTTACTTATTTTTGCGCTAAAAGTCAAATTATCTCATGGGTACGGGCGGAACTTGCTTGAACGGGGCGGCTACCCTCTGGCCCAAGCATTGATAGCCGGCGTCATGGACCCAGCGATTATTTCGATAATAAAATCCGCCGTTTTGATCATTTATCTTGTTGGAAGCCTTGAAGGTGGTGCATAATTGATAGATATTCTGCCCATCAAGCTTATAATCGAATTTCTGCTTAGTGAAAGGATTGGCCAAGGTTTCTTCCTGCAAGAACATGGGGGTCTTATTCCCGATCAGATCGTCCAGACTCGCGGGCAGCTTCTTATTTTCCGAATAGTAAGAATTGATGGCGCTATCGATCTGGTCGAACTGCTGCAAGACTTGAGAATCTTCCTTCTGGGCCCGGACCAAGGAGGGCGAAGGGATGAAGAAAAAGGCGGAAATGAGCGCCGCCAGGACTGCCGCGAGAGAACCGTAAAAATAGATCCTTATGATCCTGTTTCTAAAGTTAATGACGCTATCCCGGCGGATATCATAAAAATAGTAAGTAAAGACGGCGGCGGCGATAATGATCGAGGTCAATGATTTCAGGGCGAACCTCAGGGTCAGATCGCCATCAAGATAATTATAAATAGTCCCGATCAGCCAGCCGATCATGACCACGGAGGCGGCGAAAAGGATGAAGTAGGTCAGCCAGCGGCGCACCCCGGAATCCTTGTTCAAGACGCCGGTGAATAAATTCTTGTTGATCTGCCAAACGGTGACATAATAGATAGGGGCGGCGATGATGATCGAGGAGATGGCGAATTTCAAAGCTCCGGAATCGAAGCTGCCCGGCAGGAGACTCGCGGCATCGACGATATTCTTGTTGATGATCTGGAAGATGATCATCCCGGTCGAGAGCGCCATGAAGATAAGCGCCACCAGGGAGAGCATGTAGAAGAAAGCGAACTTGGCGGAATTGTTTGGCTGTTCCATATTTTTATTTTCCAAAAGCGCGCTCAAGAGCGCGCTTTATTTATTTATTTTCTTCTTTCTTTACGCCGGCCGACCTGATATGGAGTTCTTTGAGCTGCCTTTCGGAAACTTCCGAAGGGCTGTCCATCATCACGTCCCGTCCCTGGCCGTCCTTGGGGAAGGCATACATGTCGCGGATAGAATCCCAATCGTTCAAGACCATGAGGATCCTGTCGATGCCGGGGGCGTTGCCGCCGTGGGGAGGCGCTCCGTATTCGAAAGCGCGAATCATGCCGCCGAATTTTTCATCAACTTCTTCCTTGGTATAGCCAGCGATCTCGAAAGCCTTATACATGATTTCCGGCCGATGGTTCCTGATGGCGCCCGAGGAAACCTCGAAGCCGTTCAGGACCAGGTCGTATTGATAGGCCAAGATGTCTAAGGGATTCTTCTTGTCCAAAGCCTCTAAGCCGCCCTGCGGCATAGAGAAGGGATTATGGCCGAAATCGATCCGCCCCTCCTCGATCTCCGAATAGTCATACATGGGGAAATCGACGATCCAGCACCAGGCCGCCTTCTTATCGTCCTTGAGGCCCAGCTTGCCGCCGCATTCGTTCCTGACCGCGCCCAAAGAAGCGCAGACCGTGCGCCAGTCATCGGCGCCGAAGAAGATGATGTCGCCGGGCTGCGCGCCTAATTTCTCAATGATTTCTCCGGACAATTCCTCGCCGAAGAATTTGATGATCGGCGACTGTAATTCTCCGTTTTCTCTAATGACGATATAAGCGAGGCCCTTGGCGCCCTTGGTCTTGGCGATCTCGGTCAGGTCATCTATCTCTT
>JAKAJF010000009.1 GCA_021813875.1 bacterium
CGAGAAGCGGTGCGAGGTAGCTCGATATTTTTCTTCTAAATATTTGGCGGTCGTGCCTTTGCCGGAAGCGATTTCTCCGACCAAGCCGATGATGATTTTTTTCATAGTTTAAGATTAGATTTTTCTTTTGGGAAAATAGTCGCCGCCCGTCCTTAATTTAATATCGCGGCCGCAATAACGCGCTCCTTCGGCGCAGAGGCCGGTCGAATAACAAGGGGGTTCGAGTAGGCTCAAGAGAGGGGAATGTTCAGGCAGTTTTTCAATCTCAAGCCTCAAGAGGCGGCTCAAGTGGTAAATTTCTTCCTGGGCGCACCAGCATAGCCTTTTGGCCTGCTCGTGGGCTACGGCGTTCAAGGAACCAGCCTTCTTGTATCTGACCATGGCTCCGTAGGGAGCGATTACCGCCGCCAAAGTATCGGGCAGTTTTTGAGACAGGTTCTTCCAATCTTCGAGCAAGCCGCGGGCGGCCTCTTCAAGGCCGAGCGCCGCCAAGATCGGGGGCAGGTAGAAGTTGCCGGTAAATTCTGGCATTCCTCGTCTGATGGTGCGGTGCCTCTGGTCCTGGCCCATAGTGGCTACTGAAATTTCTATCTCGGTTTTGATTTCATCGAAGCTGTTGTCCATGAGCTCGGGCGTGAAATGCAATTTGTCGACCGGCGCCATCAAGGCTTCTTCGGCGGCCCGGAAATTTTCCCGGCGGCTTATCTCTAAAATTTTCAAGTGGGGTTCCGATAAGATCTGCGAGCCTTCTTTTATCTTTGGGGCCCAATCGTCTTGTCTGCGGGCGTCTTCGCGGAAGACGAAAGCGAGTTCGGGGAATTTTTCCACCGCGGCTTGAGCCATCTTCCCAGTCACGTCTCGCATGACCGGATTCCAGGCGGCTTCATACATGGCGACTAGGGCGGTCAGGTTGATGGTGAGATCGAAGGCGGTCGGGAAGATGACCGGGATGAATGAACGCACCTGCTCCTGGGCGATTTTCGGGGCGCTCATCTCGATATATTTATCGTTCGCGAACGGCCGTTCCTCGCGGATGAACTTGGCCGCCAACTCAGTGGCGGTGGCTATATTTTCCTGGTAGAGATTGACCCCCTTTTTGATATAATCAAGGGTTTTATTCTTTAAAGATTGTTCAAGATCCGGCCAAAAACTTCCGACATAATTTTCAATTTTTTCGAAATCAGGCTCGACGAACATCTTGGCACAGTAGCGGCCGGAGCGCTGATCGCTGTTATAAAAGGGGCTCGTGAGATGCAGGCCGAAAGTGATGTCGCCGACGGAGATATCTTCGACCTGGAAGGTCAGGAAAAAGTGTTGGAGGGTGGTGTGGTGGCCGACCTTAAAAAGCCGGTTCTCGACATTGATCATCTTGCCCAGTTCCGGAGCCTCGGCCTGATAGCAGATCAAAGCCGCGTGACTCGCGAGCTCGAGCGGGGCGGCATTAGTGTGAGAGATTAATTTAACTTTGATCATTTTATTTCGTTAAGGTCGGCTTTACCCCGTATTGTTCCATGTCGTCGACCAGATCTTTTTCCTGCCAATCCTTTGTCCAATCGTCGATGGAATATTCTTTTATTGAGCCGTCCGCCTGGTTACATTTTACATTTTTTATCCCTGAATTGACCAACATCTTCTTGCAGATGAAGCAGGGATAAGCGTTTATCATCTTTTCGTCGCCGCTCTTGTCAAACACTTTGGAATATAAGAATAAAGTCCCGCCAAGGACACTGACGCCGGCGCGAGCCGCGTTGATCAAGGCATTCTGCTCGGAGTGCACGCTTCTGCAGAGCTCATACCTTTGCCCAGAGGGGATATTCAGCTCCTGCCTCAGGCAGTTATCGCGTTCATAGCAATCTTTTGTTTTTCTGGGCGCGCCGTTGTAACCCGTGGAAATTATCTGGTCGTCGCGGACGATGATAGCGCCGTGATGAGCCCTGAAACAGGGAGCACGCCCGGCAACTTCGCGGGTTATATCCATGTAATATTGATCTTTAGTTATCCTTGAGGGCATATTTTTAGTTTAAAAAAGGCCAATCTGGCCCCTTTTAGAGATAATTAAGTAAAAAGTTCATGTCTTTATTTTAGCAAAGAGAACGGGGGAGAGCAAACGAGATTTAATACCCCCTTGATAAAGGGGGTAGGGGGATTTTGCGAGCCCCGTCCCGAGGATTCGGGATCGGGGCGAAGCAACCTATATAGTTTATTATCCAGCGCAGGCTAAGAACTTATCATCCCTTTGCCATCATAATTTATAGAAAAATATTTGATAAACCAGCAATATTATATTTATCAAAGCAAAAATGAGATTTACATAAGATATCGCAGTATTGGTTTTCTCATGCTTATCAATTTGTTTATGCATTAAGAGTTGAAATTTACGCTCATCTTGCAATCGAGCTTCTGGGTCGCCGTAACCAATATAGTCTGAAGTAAGTTCTTCTAGTTTTTTTTCAATCTCATTTTTGCTCATATTTTTAAAGTAAAGGCAAGTGATATTTTCATATAACTCGTTATTATGTGAAAATAGTTCGGATATACCAATATTCTTCTTAGCCCTTTTCTCCAGCAATAAATTTATTAATATCCTTAACGGTGCTCATGAACTGGGCGGGGAAAATGATGGTCGAATTTTTTTCGACGCTGATTTCTGCCATGGTCTGAAGATTTCTTAACTGCAGGGCGATCGGATGGGCGGCCATGACATCGGCGGCTTCGCCCAGCTTTTGGCTGGCCAAGAGTTCGCCTTCGGCGGCGATAATCTTCGATCTTTTTTCCCGCTCGGCCTCGGCTTGCTTGGCCATGGCTCTCTGCATATTCTCTGGCAGTTCGATATCCTTGATTTCGACCAAAGAAACGACTACGCCCCAAGCCTCGGTATGGGTGTCTAAAACGCTGCCGATCTCTTTATTGATAGCGTCTCTTTCGGAAAGCACCTCGTCTAATTGGAACCGGCCGACGATGTTTCTGACCGTGGTCTGAGCGATCTGATTGATGGCGCTCATGACGTTCTCGATGGCGACGATTGATTTGGTGGCATCGACGATCTTGTAATAAGCCACGGCCGAGATATCGACGGAGACATTATCCTTAGTAATGATCTTTTGAGGAGGAATGGGCATAGTTATGGTTCTAAAATCGACCTTTTTCATCCACTGGAAATAGGGGACTATCCAGCAAAGACCCGGCTCTTTTATGCCAATGATTTTTCCGAAAAAGAAAACCACGCCTTTTTCATATTGTTGGACGACGCGAAAGCCAGGAAGGACGATGAAAACAATAATTAGAAGAAGATACAACATAAATTTATTTAATTAATAAGTAATTTAATCTTAGCAAAAATTAGCAACTAATTCAATTTTATAAATAAAAAAGCCAGCGGTTAATTGCTGGCCTGAGGGCGTTTGAAAAGGAGCTGCAAAAAGCCTTTCAGAGAGATAAGGAGCATCCTGGGGAAGTAATAGCCGTAGAAAGAGAAGGGATTGATGATTTTGAATTTTTTCCAAAAATCTCTGATGATTTCCTCGCGTTTAGAGACGGGGGAACCTGTCAAAAGAGCCATAAATATAGCCGGAGGGAAAGCTATCCCCAAGACTAAACAGAAGAGTCTGACCAGGTAAAATATGGCCTGTTTACTGTCTCCCCACAAGAAAAGGAAGAGCGCCATGAAAATGACGAAGTCGATGATGCCTAAAAGGCCGATCACCAAGCCGGCGAACCAGGCTTTCCAGAAAGTTTTCATTGTAATGCCTCCTTTTCTTTAATTAAATAAAACAATTTTCCTATTGTCAAATAGAGTTAGCCTTTTTTATTGATTTTTCTGTCATTGCGAGGAGTCCCGAGATCTCGGGACGACGAAGCAATCTTTAATACGCGATAAATAAACTATATAGATTGCTCCGCCCCGATTCCGAATCCTCGGGACGGGGTTCGCAATGACAAGTTAGATTTTATAATCAAAATTTGATAGTATATAAGAATAGTAGTAATTAAACGATCATTCAAAAAGGAGGTGTGGCCATGACTAAGACCATAGGTTGGCCACTTATTTTGAGCGGTTCTCGCGGGAGAGACCGCTATAAGTCGGCGAGCCTGGAGGAAGCCAGGAAATTTTTAGGGAAAGGCAAGGTTTTAAGGGCCAAGAACACAGCCCGGGCCTGGGGCGGATCAAAATTTAAAGATTGTCCGACAGGCTATCTCGCGGAGACGCTCGAGCTTTGTGCCGAGGAGAACGCGGCCGGCAAAGCGGATTGGCGCCTAACTTTTCACCTGGGCCAAAGCCCGGCGGCCATGTATTCGGCCAGAGGCCATGACGAAAAGAGGCAGCCTTGCTTCCACCTGCGCCCGTCTATGGAGAAGTTCGGCTATCGGCCCTTCCATATCCTTGACTCCAATATGCGGGAGGATAGGGCTTGGATAGCGGAGGTGGGCGAAAGCAGGTACTGGCTGACCGATTTCACGCCCAGGTTTCCCAAGATGCGCTGGGAGGAACAGGAAAGATGCATCCGTGCCTTGGGCCCCTCATTCAAGAGGACCCATGAGGCCGTCTTCATCGAGGCGGCCATGAGCATCTTCATGCTCACCGGCAAGCGCCTCGCCGAAGACTGGTTCCATTGGGGAATCTCCACCCATCACGGCTACCATCTGATGGTCGGCCGTTTTTCTTCGGCCGGCTTGATGGTCGAGATCGGCTGGCCCGGCCATTGGGGCCTCCATACGGTCGTCAGCAGAATGCACGACGCCCCGTAGACCAGAATCACTCCGTAAATTCTTACGGAGTTTTTTAATAAAAAAACGCTTCCTTTTGAGGGAAGCGTTTTATGGAAGTTCTTATAAACTTACTTTGATGCCGGGGCCCATGGTGGAGCTGATGACGACGTTCTTGATGTAGGTGCCTTTGGAGCTTGAGGGCTTGGCCTTCTTAATAGCTTCGACCAGAGTGGAGAAATTTTCGGTCAATTTCGGAGTTTCGAAAGAGGTCTTGCCGATGGCGACATGGATATTGCCGGTGTCGTCATTCCTGAAACTGACCTTACCTTTCTTCAATTCAGCGATCGCCTTGGCCGGATCGGCGGTAACGGTGTCGTTCTTGGGGGAGGGCATCAAACCGCGGGTACCGAGAATCTTGGCGATCGGGGCCAAGTTCTTCATCATGGCCGGTTCGGCGACCGCCACCTGGAAATCGGTCTTCTCGGTCTTTTTGATCTCAGCGATCAATTCGTCGCCGCCGACGATATCGGCGCCGGCTTCCTTGGCTTCTTTTTCTTTGCCGGGAGTGACGAAGGCCGCGACTTTGACGGTCTTACCGGTCCCGTGAGGGAGAGCGACGGCGGATCTGATCTGCTGGTCGCCCTTCCTGGTGTCGATGCCTAAACGGACATGAACTTCGATCGAGGAATCGAATTTGGTCTGGGAAAATTTCTTTGACAATTCGATGGCTTCTTCGATCGAGTAAGCCTTAGTCTTGTCGAAATCGTAAGTCTTGGCCTTTTTAGCCTTTTGGGGCTTAGTAGTAGTTTTTTTCATATAGTTTTTCGTGGTAAACGTCCCGAGTACTCGGGACTCCCACAAGTTAATAAATTATTTTTTGATCTCGACTCCCATCTGTCTGGCGGTACCGGCGATGATCTTCATGGCCGCCTCGACGTCGTTGGCGTTCAGGTCAGACATCTTGGTCTCGGCGATCTGCCTCAGCTGGGCTTCGGTGATGGAGCCGATCTTTTCGGTCAGGGGTTTGCCTGAGCCCTTCTTGATGCCGGCCGCTTTCTTGATGAGCTCGGAGGCCGGAGAGGTCTTGGTGATGAAGTCGAAGCTTCGATCTTCATAGACGCTGATCTCGACCGGAATGATGTCGCCCATCCTGTCGCGGGTCTTATCGTTGAAGGCCTGGCAGAACTGTTGGATGTTCAAGCCGTGCTGGCCCAAGGCCGGACCTACGGGAGGAGCGGGGTTGGCCTGACCGGCCGGAATCTGCAGTTTTATCTTAGTCAATAATTTTTTTGCCATATTTTTTGAGAAAAGTTCGGTAGAAGCACCCGAAGCTTTGCCATCCTGAAAATTTCAGGAAATATTTATATTTTCTTAATTTGCAAAAAGTCTAATTCCACCGGAGTTTCGCGGCCGAACATAGAAACCAGGACTTTGACTTTGCCCTTGGCTTCGTCGACGTTGACGACCTTGCCCTCCAGATTCTTGAAAGGTCCGTCCACGATCTTGACCGGCGAACCTTGGGAGACGTCGATCTTGAATTTGGGCTCTTCGGTGCCGACCCGTTTCTGGAGTTCCTTGATCTCCGCTTCGGAGACGGGGGTGGGGACGGTGCCGGTGCCGATGAAGCCGGTGACATTCGGAGTGTTCCTGACCACATACCAGGAATCGTCGGTCACGATCATTTCCACGAGCACGTAGCCGGGAAAGATTTTTTCCTCGACGACTTTACGTTTGCCGTTCTTGATCTTGATCTTCTTTTCCGTGGGGACGAGGATATTGAAAATCTTATCTTCCATATCCATGGATTCGATCCTTTGCCTTAAATTATGGGCTACGTTCTCTTCATAACCGGAATAGGTATGCAAGACATACCAACGTCTGCCTTGATTTAAAGTTTGTTTGGCCATATTTTAACGATTTAAGATTGTTTGTAAACCCCAGCTGAACACGTAATCGAAAGCGCCCAAGAGAGCCGCCAAGGCCAGGCTGAGGCCGATGACCAGGATGGTGTATTCATAAGTCTCCTTCTTGGTCGGCCAGGTCACTTTTTTGATTTCCTCCATCGAGGCTTTTACATAGTTTGAGATATTCATACTTTCGTATTAAAAAACGGCCCTCTTTGGGCAGTTGTTTCTGGATATAATATTACAGGATAGCCCAAATTGTGTCAAGGGGTATTTTTGTGTATAATTAATTTAGTAATCCACAAAAAAGTGATTATGGCTAAAAAAACGTGGAAAAATTATCGGGGTGGAAGATGGATGTCCGTATTCTTGGGACTGGGCCTGCTGGCGCTGGGTCTTCCGGCCGGGGCCGTAGTCAGTCCGGACGCTATCGCCATCCGGGTCTTCCCGAATCCTAACCATTATTCCGCCCTGCGTTGGTATGACGAGCATGGCTTTTCGGGTTCGCCCCAATCTTTGGTGGTGGACGGCTATGAGGCCGTGCGCGATGGGCGTTCGGTCTATGTGGACGCCGCCAATATCGTCAATGGCAACCTCTATACCAATATTTATCTCATCTCTTATAATCAGGATCCGGAAGGGGCGACTGTCGATATTTTTTCCCAGGTCCTTTCCCATTGGAAATTCAATACCAATATCACCGGAGAGGGAAGATGCACGGAAGATGGCGGCTTTATCTGCACCAAGGACGAAGATTGCGCCAACGTGGGCAAGGGTTATTGCCAAAGGCAGGCCGGGAGTCAGACGGCCGTCAAGGCGGAAGTGGTGCGCGATACCTTGAAGCTAGCCGATCTTTCCGACATAGATTCGGCCTTGAATAATTATAAGAAGGTCCATGGTTATTTCCCTAAACTTTCGGCCGGATCATACATCGCCGGCAAGACCGTCTCTACCTGGCCGAGCTGGCAGGAAACCTTGGCTCAAGCCCTGGGGACGCCCCTGCCCACGGGGCCCATCAATAAGATGGGCAGATGCAAGGCTGATGATCAGGAAAACAAGAAATATAATCCTGTCACTTGCTGGGACGAGACAGAAAAGAAGTTCGCCACCCAGCTGCCGGATCTGCCGGCCGGCAGCCAGGTCTACATGTACATAGCTTCTCCGGACGGTTCCTCTTACCAATCCTGCGGAGAGATGGAATCCGGCCTGGTCAAGACCATGGGCCAAGGAGCTTGTCCCGGCAGCCAGCAGGTGGGATATGTCCAGAATCTCGTCAATCATCCGCCCCTCCTCGCCTGTGGATCCTTCGTCAGTTATCCGCACGAACCATTGATCGGGTACGTCAGCGCCTCGGACCCGGATAAAGACGGCCTAACCAATTGGGCCGTTTTTCCATTTATGCCGGCTGATTGGACTTCTTGGACCGATTGGCAATGGAAGGCGGGCGCGGACGGCCTGAAGCTCGAAGATACCGCCTTGGCGAACCAGAAGAAGATTTCGGCGGCCGCCGTCGGCAAGGCCGGCAGCTATAAGTTCAAGATTTCCGTGGCCGATGACAAGGGAGCCGTAACCACCCAGGAGTGCCCCGTGACCATAAAGCCGGGCGACCCCATCATCGATCCCATCGGCGACCAGACGGTGGCCGCGGGAGGCAATCTGGCATTTACCATCAAGGCGAGCGAACCCACCAGGCAGTACCCTTTACAATTCAGTTTCGAAGTCAAAGATAAAGATAATACGACTGTGGCCCCTCTGACCTGTTCCTCCGTGACTTCCAACCCGAGCGGAGAGCCAGACGGCAAGTTTTATTGTTATGTAAACCAAACCATCAATTATAAGGCCGAGGCCGCTTCCAATAATTATACAGTCACTGTCACGGCCACCGACAGCAAGGGCGACCA
Source organism: bacterium (assembly GCA_021813875.1). GTDB lineage: Bacteria > Patescibacteriota > Patescibacteriia > Patescibacteriales > JAKAJF01 > JAKAJF01. Next base: position 8,513 of record JAKAJF010000009.1, read on the forward strand.
GTCTCAGCCGGTCTCCTTCAATCTGAAAGTCACCAACAATCTGCCGGTCATCGGTCCGATCAATTGTCCTACGAGCGTCCGCATCAACAATCCCTACAGCTGCAACTTGACGGCCACCGATCCGGACGGCCAGCCTATCAAGGGTTTCAATTTTTCCGGCTTGCCCGCCGGACTCATAGGCAGCATGGCCAACGGCCAGGGCCTTATCTCGGGATCACCGACCATGAGCGGGGCCTTCAATATCATCATCAACGCCATCGACCTCTTCTTCGGCGTCAGCCTGCCCGCGGACCTGCCCTTGACGGTTAACACCTATTGCGGCGACGGGGTCAAGCAGACTCCCAACATGGAGAAGACGGGCGGCCCGGCCAACGACGGCAACGAGGCCTGCGACGGCCAGGATGGAGTCGCCACTTCGCCGGCCGATTCGAGCGCCACCAAGCAATACGCCTGCGCTCCAAATTGTACTTTTAAGGCCGGCCAGGGAGGTGTTAACAGCGGCTGGTGCGGGGACGGGATCTGTCAGGGCGGTACGGAGACCTGCAGCAATTGTTCCGCCGATTGCGGCGCCTGTTGCGTCCCCAATTGTGCCGGCAAGATTTGCGGCGATGACGGCTGCGGCGGTTCTTGCGGCGCCTGCTCGGCCGGCACGGCCTGTTACGCTTATCAGAAATGTTGCACCCTGTCGGCTGCCATCCAGGTCTGCGCCGACAATGAGCATTATACTTATGTCAACGGCCAATTTGTCTCTCATGCGGCTGATTGGAGTTCAGTCCAATCATTCGGCGCTCCCGTACAAGTAGGCAAAAATGTTATCGCGGTCGAGGGGGTTAATCCTGATTGGTCTAATTCTGGAGATTGGTACGGCTTCTCGGTTATCCTTAACGTCGGCAGCGGCTGCATCCAGATGACGACCGCCGAAGTCAATAAATGGAAATGTGTCACCGGCACTCCGCCCGCCAACTGGGTGGACGCTAATTTCGACGATTCATCCTGGCCGACCGCGGTTTACGGTTATCCTGGTTCCTCTGGCATCCGGTCTGGCAACTATCTGACCGTGCCGCAGATCTGGGCTAATGGAGCTAGTAAAATATCGACCGTCTATTGCCGCTATGATTTTAATATCAATTAAGATGAAAAAGAAAATAATCTTCTTATCCTTATTTTTATTTCTGGCCATCATCGCCGCCGCCGCAGTCGCAAAATACTATGCCCGTCCTAAATGCGATCCGGACGATCAGAAAGGCGCATGCGCTTGGCGATTGATCATGGTTAAGAAAGATGGGAAGATCTGCCGGACGATCGCCGATAAGGCTAAGCGGGAAAGATGTTCCGGGCTGATAAATTTCTTGCAGAAGGAGGAAACTCCCCAGATGACCGATTGCGAGACTGTCGGCGGTGATTATAAACTTTCCTGCATCGCCACCAAGGCGCAGAAAGCGGCGGAGGCCGGTTCTGCCGATGCTTGTTCTGGGCTGGCCGGATCCGATCAGGCGGCTTGTTTCAATTTTTATTATCTTGAGGAGGCCCTCAAGACCCGTGACGCCAGATTTTGCGCCCGCATCTCGGCCGAGGACCGGAAGAGGGATTGCGAGCTGGCCGTCTCCAGGAGCAGGTAGACATCCGCCGATATTGGGGATAAAATAGGACTATGGATTCTTTTATTTTAAGCGGAAAAATTTTATTGGGGTTGGGCTGGGAAATCGTCTATTTCCCGCTTTGGTGGTATTCCGGAGGATTTTTAGCCGCCCTGAGATCCTTGAAGAATTTTTTGGCGGACAAGGAAAAATCCTTGGCCCTTTCGGTCTGGATAAAAAATATCTTCCGCCCCATGTACGGCCAGCATGATTGGGCGGGCGTCTTGATAAGTTTCGTCGTCCGTTTCTTCCAGATCATAGCCAGGAGCCTCGTCTTGCTTTTTTGGACTCTCCTGTCATTGGTCGTCCTGGCCTGCTGGCTCGTCGCGCCCATACTGGCGATCTATGAAATCTTGATACAACTGATCTGATGAAAGAACGCAAAACGACAATGCAATTCGTCATCTGTCCCGCCTGCCAGGGTTCTGGCCGGGCCGGGACGAGGGCCTGCCCCGATTGCGGCGGGCTCGGCGCCGGCGTCTTTTCGAACAATTTTTTCTTCTATTGGGGGGAGGAATTAGACCCGATAGCCATAAGGGTGAAAAAAATAAAAAGGAAGTTCGATCTGGCCTTGAATCTTTTTGCCTACCTCATCTCCCTTTCCGGCCTTCTGTCTCTGGGTTGGTGGTTCTGGGAGAAGAGTTCTTCTTCCGGCTTGGAATATCTGCTGTTCTGGCAGTTTAAAAATTCCTTGATCCTTTATTTCTGGCTGGGCTTCTTGGCCGGCATGTTCGTCTTCTACCGGCTTCTGCGGGAGAGGGAAGGGGAGAAGATCGTCAAAGAAAAGGATCTGCCCGTCCCGGTTTCGGCCGCCAATAGCTGGGAAGATCTGAAGAGGACCAAATATAAGATGGATATCAGCCGGGGGTTCGGCAAGGAGGCCCTGCGCCTGATCGATGAAGCTTTTCTTATTTCAAAAAGCTGGCGCCAGACCCTCGGCCCCGTGCATCTCTTTTTAGCCATCCTCCAGGATCAGTTGGTCGATGTCATTTTCTTCCGGCTGAACGCCGATATTCCCGGATTGGCGGAAAAGGTGAAAGGAGGTTTGGAATCTTATCCCGAAGGCGAGGGGGTTTCCGAAGCGGCCAAAGAGATCTTTGTCGAAGCTTATCTCGACGCCAGGGCTCGTGAGAAAGACAAGGTGGAGCCGATTGACCTGATCGCCTCCATCATCGGCCATGACGAGCGTATCGCCGAGATTCTTTATGATTCGAACATCGACCAGGATAAGATAAACAATTCCTTGAAGTGGATCGATATAAACCGCAAGATTCTGAAGAAATATCAGCTTTACCGCAAGATGGCCCGCTATAAGCCTTCTTCGGCCATGGATCGCGCCTATACGGCCGTAGCCACTCCGGCTCTGAACCACTATGGATATGATCTGACTTTGGCGGCCAAGTGGGGCCGGCTCGAGCTCTGTATCGCCCGGGAGAAGGAGATCCAGGCGATCTTTGACGATCTGGAGAGCGGCTCTTTCGGAATCGTCCTGGTCGGCCAGCCGGGGGTCGGCAAGAACACCGTCATGGCCGGCTTGGCCGAACTGATGGTCGAAGAGAACGTGCCTAAGATGCTTAAAGATAAGAGATTGGTCGAGCTGGATGTCGCCCGGCTGGTCAGCGGCGCCGCGCCCGAACAGGCGCACGAACGGCTCCTGGTGATACTTGACGAGGTGGCGGCCGCCGGCAACATCATTTTATATATCAACAATCTGCAGAATATCATGGGCATCCAGGCCGGAGAAGGCGAGAATCTGGATCTGTCCGAAATCCTGGCCGGCCAGCTCGACAAGGCCAATCTTTATTGTTTCGCCTCCATTACCGACCAAAATTACCGCAAATCCGTCGAAGGCAGGCCTCTCGGCAACCTGATGACGAAAGTGGAGATCGAAGAACCAGCCGGCAATCAGGCCATCCAGATCATCGAAGCCAAAGTAGGCCGGCTCGAGGGGAAGTATGGCGCCTATTTCTCTTATGACGCCCTGAGCGAGGCGGTCAAGCTCTCGTCCAAATACATGCATGATAAATACCTTCCGGAGAAAGCCATCGATATCTTGGAAAGCGTGGCCCAGAAGGCCGGCAAGCGAGGCAAGGAAAAGAGATTGATCACTCAGGAAGAGGTAGCCATGGAGATCAGCGAGATTACCGATATCCCTCTCACTAAGATCAGCCAGAGCGAAAGCGAGAATCTGCTTAATCTGGAAGAAAAGATCCATGAGCGCATGATCGGCCAGGAAGAGGCGGTCGACATGATCGCCGCCAGCCTCCGCCGCGCGCGCGTCGAGCTCCGGGAAGGCAAACGCCCGATCGCCAACTTCTTGTTCTTGGGGCCGACGGGAGTCGGAAAGACCGAATTGGCCAAGACTATCGCTGAAGTTTATTTCGGCGACGAAGCAGCCATGGTCCGCCTGGATATGAGCGAATACCAGCATCCGGACAGCCTGACCAAGATGATCGGCGATGCCGGCAATTCCGGCTACCTTACCGAGGCCGTCCGATTAAAACCTTTCTCTCTGGTGCTCTTGGACGAGTTTGAAAAGGCCCATCCCGAGATCCTGAACCTGTTCCTGCAGGTCATGGATGACGGGCGTCTGACCGACGGCCAGGGCCGGACCATCGATTTCACCAACACCATCGTCATCGCCACTTCCAACGCCGGCGCGCTTTTTATCGAAGAGGAGATCGTCAAAGGTACGGACATGGAAACGATCAAGCAGGTCTTAATAAACGAACATCTTAACAAGGTCATGCGTCCCGAATTGATCAACCGTTTCGACGGAGTGATCGTCTTCAAGCCCCTGACGGAAGAGAATGTCGCCTCGATCGCCCGGCTGATGCTGGAGAAGATCAGGAGGATGCTCGAAGAGAAAGGCATCGGTCTGGAAGCGGAGGAAGAGGGGATTAAGAGATTGGCCAAAGATGGTTTCGATCCGAAGTTCGGAGCCAGGCCCTTGAGGAGGGTCTTGCAAGATAAGATCGAGAATATTATCGCCAACAAGATTTTGGCCGGCGAACTGGAAAGGCGGGATACTGTTATTATTGACGGCACGGCCGGAATCAGGGTGGAAAAGGGGAAGGAGTTATAAAAAAAGGACGCGTGAGCGTCCTTAGTCGGTGCGAAGAGAAAATTGCTTTATTTCTTCCAAGGTATGAAAGCTTAAATTGTTTATCCTCTCCTTTTTGATTTCGTCCTCGCTTAAGAGGACGTAGACATAGATCCCTCCTTCGGCTAATTTTTTGAGCCTATCCAAATAGCTGCTGAAGATTTCTTCGGATACCATGATGTGTCCGTATGATTTTAGGCATCCGTTTTCCGGGTATTCCGGGTGAAGAGAGATGGATAATCCCTTCGCCCTGTTTTCTTCGGAATCAAGAACTCCGAAGATAGATGAAAGATAGCCGCCGAACTTCCCCACGATCACTACCCCTCGTTGGACCATAACTCTCTTGCCTCCATTTTTCTATCTTGGAAAACATAAGATCCATTATAATAATGCCGAAATAAAAGTCAACTCCATGATTATCTACTTCTTCATATCTTTTTTATTATCCGCGCTCCTGACTGTTCTCATGATGAGAGCCGCTTTTAGGCTGGGGATTTTGGACCGGCCCGGTCCGGCCCGAAAAGTTCATAAGGCCGACACGCCGCTCCTGGGGGGAGCCGCCATCTTTTTGGCTTTTGCCATCACCTCCTTTCTGGCCCGCCAGCAGCTTTTGGCCGGCCGTCTGGAGATCCATCATTGGATGGGTGTTTTCGCCGGCGGCTTATTCTTGATTGTCGGCGGCATCCTGGATGATAAGTATGATCTTAAGCCTTCCCGCCAATTCATCTTCCCCGTCCTGGCCGTGGCTTCGGTCATCATCGGCGGAGTCCAGATCGAAAAGATCACCAATCCTTTCGGAGGGTTTATCTATCTGAAAGCATTTTCGGGCGTCCTGATCGCCCTGTGGCTCTTAGGGATGATGTATACCACCAAGCTATTGGACGGCCTTGACGGTCTGGTCTCCGGAGTGACGGCCATCGGCTCCTTCATCATCTTCCTCTTTACCTTGACCACCAGATATTACCAGCCGGATATCGCCCTGGCGGCCCTGATCTTTTCGGCCGCCTGCCTGGGCTTCCTGGTCTTCAATTGGCACCCGGCCAAGATTTTTTTGGGAGAAGGCGGCTCGCTCCTCCTGGGATTCGTCTTGGGGGTGCTTGCCATCATCTCCGGAGGCAAGATCGCCATCGCCCTCCTGATCATGGGCATCCCCATCCTCGATGTCGTCTGGACCATTTTAAGGAGGCTGGCGGCCGGCAAGAACCCCTTCAAGTTCGCCGACCGCAAACACCTCCATTTCCGCCTGTTCGATTCCGGGTTGGGAGCGAGAAAGACAGTCCTGGTCTTTTACCTGTTTTCCGCGGTCTTCGGGCTGGCCGGCCTTTTTTTGCAGAGCCAGGGAAAATTATTGGCTTTGGGCGCCTTGATCCTGATCATGCTCGTCATTGTCATAATTTTCAGCAGGATAGAGAGGGAGGGGAATTGACAAAAGATATTAAGCTGAGCTATTTTTAAATTATCCAACGTTCTTTCGGCGAAAGAGGTGATATGTCCATAGTCCTACTGGAAGAAGAATTATGTGAAGAATGCAGCGGTATCAGGAAGGTAGGCAGAACTTGCCCCCATTGCGGGGCGTCAGGAGAGGGCATCGAACCTGAAACGAAAGGAGGATCTAAAGGGTGAAGAAGACCTACTGCATACGCGTCTAACTTGCCCCTCGGCTTCCTTGATGAAGACCGAGGGGGTAACGGGATGACAGGCACTGCGCAAAAATTCGCCAAGAGCGAGCCGCAGGCATATCCAGAAAGATCCCGGTCCCCCGATGGACATCGACTAAAAATCGGCGGAGAGGTTTACCTCTCTTTTTTATTGAAAATATGTTAAGCTATTTTTATGGATTTCAAAAAATTACATAATTTATTAGAAGAGATGAGACTGCCGGCCTTCCGCGAAAAGCAGATCAGGCAGGCCTTCTTCAATTCCTTGGCTTCGTCCTGGGAGGAAGTTACGGTACTTCCCAAAGAAGCGAGGTCGAGATTGGCCGAGGAAGTGAAGTGGAACAGCCTCGCATTAAAAGAAGTTTTGAAGGACTCGAGGGGAGAAACCTTGAAGGTGAGCTTTGTCTTAGAAGACGGGCGGCTCATCGAAAGCGTCCTAATCGGCCATAAGGACGGCCGTCGGACGGTCTGCGTCTCTTCCCAGGTCGGCTGCCCGATGGCCTGCGCCTTCTGCGCCACCGGCCAGGTAGGTTTTAAGAGGAATCTTGAGCGGGAAGAGATAGTCGAGCAGGTCATCTATTTCGCCCGAGAATTGAAGAAAAAAGGGGAAGCAGTGACCAACGTCGTCTTCATGGGCATGGGCGAACCGCTTTTGAATTACGATAATGTCATCAAGGCCGTCAAGCTTCTGAACGACAAAGAAGGTTTTAATCTGGGCGCCCGTCACATCTCCATCTCGACTTGCGGCATCGTGCCCGGCATCCAAAAGCTCA
>JAKAJF010000083.1 GCA_021813875.1 bacterium
GCCATAAAATCACCTCCTTTCTTTGTGGGGTGATTTTATTATATACCGAGGGCTACGCCACCAAACGCACACACCCGCTAAAGCGGGTGGTTTTTCTTGTAATAAAAATCCCGCAAAATTTTTGCGGGACCTCTTAGAAGCTCAGGGGAACCAGGGCCTCTAGACGACGCGTCTCCTTTTCTTCACCTTTTATGATTACGGGCCAACCCTTAACTTCGATCATCGAACGGACGCACTCCAGAAATTGCGGACGAGGATCGTTCTCCGTAAGATTAGTGTTTGTCAGGACATAATGGGCAGCCCTAAGAAAATCTTTCAGGGATATTTCATAATCACCCAAAAAGACATTCTCCTTCCCCATCCCGAAAGTCTTGAGGCTTACTTCCGGCATTGATCCATCATTAAGGAACAAAGACATGATATCCCTCCTTTTTACGGTTATGATGAGTTATTTTTATCATAGAAAACAAGTTTTGCCAATATCATGGAAATTCTGGAAAAATTAAAAAGATCCAAATTCAGGAGCAGCTTCAAGCTGAAGGAGGGAGATTTCGGATATATAAAAGCTAAAGGGTCGCCGACTATCCGCAAACATGCCCGCGACCTCATAACCAAGAGGCTCGCGCCGGCTAACCCCCGAAACGACGGCCGCCAGACTCCGATGCGCGGCCACCCGGTCTTCATCGCCCAACATGCCACCGCCACCTGTTGCCGTAACTGTCTCTATAAATGGCATGGCATCAAAAAGGACAAGGAACTTACCGAAGAAGAGATAGATTATGTGATTGAAGTGATAATGGAATGGGTAAAAAAGCCGCGGAATCGCGGCTAGCCATCCTTTGATTTTGGATAGCCGAATGTCAAAGGTTCCCTTCTCCAAGGACTATCGACAGTTATGACCCGCGAGAAGAAAGATCCGCAACCTCTGCAATAACAGGCCCCCGATCCGCCGTCAGATTCATCCAGGCTGAACTCCTGGAATTTCGCGCTGAAGCCTATGGTAAATTGGCCCACGAAAAAATTTTTATACAGGTCCCTCGGAATACCCGTCTCTTCCCCCAAAATTACATCGGTCTTCTCCTCACAATCATCATGCCAACATTTTATGGAGATTTCGTCGCCTTTTTTAAGATTTTTTTTCATGATCCCTCCGGAATTTCAAGGTTCTATTTCAATGATAAAAGAAAAGAATTAATGCTTTATTAAGGGCAATTTTCCGCCTTCCTCCAGCCGGCGGCGGCCGCCTCCTCTTCAGTACAGAACCATTTTTCGCCGTCAGCTTCGCTTATCATCGTCCGGTCATAATAAGGACAGCCGGGAAGATGATAGATCTTTTCCCCTTTGACGTTGATATTTCCCTTGATGGGGCAATTTTTATTTTTATCCGCCGTCCCGCAGGCTCCGGGCGCCCAAAGGCCCGCTCCTTTCGCTTCCGCTTCTTTCTGCGCGTCCTTGAATCGACTCTGGTATTTATAAGGCAGGTCATAAGTATACTCATAAGCGTAACCCAGCCTGATCATTTCCAAATTAAAAAAGACGCCGTCTTCCGTCGTCACGTATCTCAAAAGCCGCCCATATTTATCGCGGTCAGACTGGGTCTTATCAGCTTCCAATCTTACCCTTTTCCCGGATAGTAATTTTTTAGCTTCGGCCGAGGCTTCCTTACCGAAGCATTCGACCGGCCGCCGGGGATCGACCGTTTCGGGCGTATTGATGCCGATGAGCCGCACTCTTTCGATCTTTCCGTCGATATCCACGTCGACGGTATCGCCATCGACTACCTTGACTATTCTATAAAATTTTTCTTCCTGGATATCTTTTCTGACAATAGTTATGGGGGAGCTACTGGAACCAGTTTCTGTCTTTTTGCCGTCATCCGCTTCGGCAGTAACGTTTCCTGTCATCTCGAGCCCCGAGGGTCGGGACAGAAGATTCCGCGGTTGCTCTTGCTCAAAGCGGGGCTTCTCGTCGCTTCGGCTCCTCGGAATGACGCCCTTATGGAAACTTCCCCATACCGACAAGAGGTCCGCGTAAAAGAAAATGGTCAAGAAGATGAAAGCGGCTCTTTTCATCAAGTCTTGGCCTTATTCTTTATTCCCAAGAAACTTCCGAAGATGGCCATGAATCGCCCCAAGGGCCAGGCCATCTTCAAGAGCCGATATTGCCCCTTAGTCCCCCATTTCAAAAAGTATTTCAACATGGATTCCTGGAAATACTTCTGGGCCTTGCCCCTCTTCAATTGGCCGAAGCTCTGGCCGACATGATCCAGACATTCGGCCTCCGGCGTATACATGACCTTCCAGCCAGCCTCTTTGATTCGGCGGCAATAATCGACATCCTCGAACCAGACGAAGAATCTCTCGTCGAGACCGCCGATCTTCTCAATCACCTCGGAACGGATCATCAAGAACGAACCGCGCAGGGAATCGACTTCGGCTTCGCTCCCATAATCGAAATCTGACCGCAAATAGTCATGGATGATCGAAGGGAAAATATGTGGTAATTTCAAGATGATGGCCAATTGGTTCCAGACGTTCGGCAAGCGACGGACCTGCCTGATGATTCTTCCCTTCTCATTGATCAAGCGGCAGCCGGCGGCACCAGCCTCTCGGTGGTTATCCATCCAACTGATCATGTTGTCGAGCGTATCCGGAAAGACGCGCATGTCCGGATTCAAAAGCAGGACATAGCGGCCGCTCGCGTATTTCAAGGCTAAATTATTAGCCTTGGCAAAGCCTAAATTTTCCTTATTCTCGATCAATTTGACCTGCGGAAATTTCCGCCTTAGTGTCTCGGCCGTGCCGTCCTCAGAATCATTATCGGAGACAAAAATTTCGTAACCGAATCTGCCATCACTTTTGAGGACAGCGTCCAGATTTTCTATAAGTTTTTCTCTGACATTCCAAGAAACAATGATGATTGATAGGTCCATTTTTTAAATTTGTCATCTTGCGCCCCCGAAGGGCCGGAATGATTTCTTTTAAGAAATAAATTTCTCCATTTCTTCCATATTTATCCTTACGGACAAAGTTTGTCTCCGCTTTTTGATCTCCTTCCTTATTTTCCATAATTCCCAGACCTGTTTCAACAGATAGGGCTCAAAAAATAAGATAAAGATCGAAGCTTTTAAATAATAATTGTAGCTTTCTTTCCTGACCTCCTCGGGCATGGCATCCTTGAACTTCAAAAGCATGATCCATTGGTTCAAAAATGACCATTTTTTGACTGATCGGCTCTTATTCCTCCTATTTTTCAAGGTCTGCCAGAAACCGCTCCCGAGGGAGGCGGCGGTCCTATCGTGATAAACGATCGCCTCGGACACTAAAATAGTC
>JAKAJF010000010.1 GCA_021813875.1 bacterium
TTAGCAGATGCTGGAATCGAACTGGTGGGTATGGAAGACAGGGAGTTCCGCCTGGCCATGATACTTGAAAAAATAAGAGATGAATACGACTTTATCATTATTGACGGCCCCCCTTCCTTAGGGCTCCTGACCATCAACAGTCTGGTGGCGGCCGACGAGATATTGATTCCCGTGCAGAGCGAGTACTTCGCCCTCGAAGGCTTGGGCCAGCTTTTGAATACTATTTCTTTAGTGCAGGCCAACCTGAAACCGGAATTGAGCATCATGGGCGCCATCATCACTATGTTCGACAAAAGGAACAACTTATCTTCTTCGGTCATGAACGAATTATATCAGTATTTCCCCAACCGGCTTTTCCGCACCGTCATCCCGAGAAGCGTCAAGCTCGCCGAAGCGCCCAGCTATGGACGCTCGATCCTGCATTATGACCCCAAATCACGCGGCGGCCGCGCTTATGAAAAATTAGCCAGAGAAATTATTGATTTACAAAAATAGAGTTCGTCATTCCCGCGCAGGCGGGAATCTGTAAGATGAATGAGAAATTATCCTATGTTTATATCTTGGCGAGCAAAAAGAATGGTGTTTTATATATTGGAGTAACTTCAAATTTAATTAATAGAATATATCAACATAAAAAAGGATTGCTTGAAGGTTTTACAAAAAAATACAAAATTAAAAGTTTGGTGTTTTACGAAACTTATGGTGATATTCAAGAAGCATTCAGAAGGGAAAAGCAACTCAAAAAATGGAACCGAGAATGGAAAATAAAATTGATAGAAAAAGATAATCCGGAATGGAATGATATAAAGATTTAAATTTAGATCCCCGCTTTCGCGGGGATGACGATAAAATCTTAAATGAATAAAATATGTCTAATGGTTTAGGAAGGGGACTTGGATCCCTGATTCCGCAAAAAGTCAAAAAGGTCGCTTCCACGCCTTCGGGGGAAGCGGTCATTGATATCATCTCTGAGAGCGACCGCGATAAAGTCTTGAAGATCTCTCCGGCCTTCATCAAGGTCAATCCCATGCAGCCTCGCAAGAGGTTCGTGGAGCAGAACCTGGATGAATTGGTCGAATCGATCAGGCAGTATGGGATCATCCAACCCTTGATCGTGACCAAGGCCGATGGAGAATATGAATTGATCGCCGGCGAGCGCCGCCTGCGAGCTTCCAAGATCATCGGCCTCGAGAAAGTGCCGGTCATCTTACGCGACGCCGATAGTCAGGAAAAGCTCGAGGTCGCTTTGATCGAGAATGTCCAGCGGGCCGACCTTGATCCGATCGAGACCGCTATCGCTTACCGCAAGTTGATGGATGAATTTAACCTGACCCAGGAGGAAGTGGCCAAGAAGATCGGCAAATCGAGGCCGGTGGTCGCCAACTCCTTGAGGCTCCTGAACCTTCCCGAAGAGATCCAGTTGGCCTTGATCGACGGGCGCCTGAGCGAGGGCCACGCCAAGCTTCTGGTCGGCCTCGACTCGGAAGAAAAGCAGATGGCCCTGTTCCGGAAGATCGCCCTGAAGAGCTTGACGGTGGCCGACACTCTGGAGGAGGCGCGCCGGATGGGAGGGACCAAGCAGGCAAGAGTCAAGATCAATTATGCCGATAAGGATAAAGAATTTGCCTTCCGGGAATTCTTCAAGACTAAGGCCGAGATCAAGCGCAAGGGCAAGGGTGGGCAGATCATCATAGATTTCTATAGCGATGAGGAGCTGGGAGTGATGGTGGAGAAGATAAAATAGATTGATTTCTTAAAGAAGGGCCCTTGGAAGCCCTTCTTTTATTGACAATAAGGAAAAAACCTGCTATTTTTAAAAGTTGCTTTTTTATTGACAGCTTGAGGTTTGAATGATATTTTCAGTCATCTATTAACGAAAGGAGCGAGCAATATGTTCTTTAGAATCTGGCAGAGGTTGAGCGAACTTTTGTCTTCCCGTCCGCTCGTGGCGGAAAAGGCGGCAGTCACTCATTCAGAGGAGATGGGTCACACTCCGCCCGATGAATTCGGTTGGTGCTAACAGATAGAGGAAGGAGAGAGATGCAAATTCTTGAACAGAGAGCGAGAAAGGGGACTGCCAAGCAGATCAAGATGGTGGTCGGCAGGCTGGCAGAGCTCGGCGTCGCCGTTCCGGACGAGGAGATAAGACTGAGAGCCGGCGACAGCCGCGACCGGGTCGTCATCAGGGGCTTTTTGCCCTTGAAGGCTTTTGCCATAAGGGTCGAGTTCCTTTTTGGGCGGAAATTTTTCGAGGCCGAGAAGGAGGCGGTCATCGGCGATAGCTTCCAGCTCTTCCTCGAGTCGACCCAGGAAGATGAGAGAAAAATAAACTGGGACCAGCCTTATATCATCTTGAGGCAGGGAGGAACCGCTTTTTCTACGATTACCGCCCGAGCGCCGATCCGTCCACCAAGGACGAAGAGATCCTCCCGAGAGGACTCTCCTTCGTGGAGGAATTCCTGGCCGCGAACGGAAGATTTCTGAATTCTACTTTCGTCCGCGGCAACCCTCTCAAAAAGAGGCAGGAGATAGTCTAAAATTTCGGAGGAGATTCTTATCTCCTCTTTTTTGTTGACTTCTTAGGGAATAGATGATATTTTTATTTATTAAATCGCCCTTTTCATACATTCTCGAAATAAGGAGAGAATAGATGCCGCTTATCATGATGGATATCTGGTTGTTGTCAGCTTCTCAGAGATTCTCTGAAAAATTCCAAAGATTGACCGGCAAAACTTGTTTTTTCCTGGCTAAAATTTTTTATTTAATCCAGATCATCATCACCGTTCTGTTTCTCCTGTTTGTTTATTTAGCCTATCCACCTGTCGTGTGGGCGGTCTTGTCTATTCCGGCTTTATTTTTCGTCCGTTCCCGTTCAAGAAGAGTAAAAGAGACGGAAAAGGAAGAAAGGTTTTTCTTTAAGAAAGGCTTAGGTCATGGCAACGCTTATTGCTTGCTGCTTCTTCCTCGTAGGCTTTCTACCTCTCTGACCTTCCTCTTTTTCATTTTGTTAGATGTCGGCAGATTCAACTATTTCAACCTATCTTTGGACGTGGGCATTTTATGCGAAGCCGTGGCGCTTTACTTCCGTTCCTGCACCCCGCTTCCGCCCTCGAAGAGCAAGGTAAGAAAATGGCTGGAAACGGCCAAGGAAAAAATTAAAGGAGCGCTCGATCCGGCTCCGGAGCCCGCTCCTAACCCAGTGAGAATCGCCCTTTTTAGACGGTAAAACAAACCGTCTTTTTTATTTGCCAAAAGCCTCTTAAATGGGTAAGATAAAAGAATGAAATTCGTGCATCTGCATAACCATACCCACTACTCGTTACTCGACGGTCTGACCAGGATCGACGAGCTGGTCAATGCCGCCGTCGAGGACGGCGCTCCGGCCGTGGCCCTGACCGACCACGGGGTGATGTACGGCGCCATCGAGTTCTATCAGAAATGCAAGAAGGCCGGCATCAAGCCGATCATCGGCGTCGAGGCTTACCTCGCCCCCGGTTCGCGCTTCGATAAGACTACCAAATCCGACGAAAGGAGCTTCCATCTTCTTCTTTTGGCCAAAAATACCGCCGGCTATAAGAATCTCTTGAAGCTGACCACCCTCGCCCATCTTGAAGGCTATTATTATAAGCCTCGCATCGATTGGGAAATTTTGAAAGAACATAGCGAAGGCCTGATCGCTTCGACCGCCTGCCTCGGGGGCGAGATTCCGCACCTGATCCGGGCCGGTAATTGGGAAAAGACCGAAAAAAGGATCCTTGAGTATAAGGAATTGTTCGGGGAAGGAAACTTTTATCTGGAGCTCCAGTCCCATCCTGACCTGGAAGGCCAGGCCGAACTCAACCGGGAACTGATCCGATTGTCCAAGAAATTGGACGTGCCCCTGGTAGCGACCAACGATCTCCATTATCTGAGGCAGGAAGATTGGGAGGCCCAGGACGTGCTTCTCTGCCTGCAGACCAAGAAGAAGAAGGATGACAAGGACCGGATGAGGATGGAAGGCCAGGATTTTTATTATAAATCGGCCAAAGAGATGGAAGAGGCCTTCAAGGAGGTTCCCGAGGCCATCGAAAATACTTTGAAAATCGCTGAGATGTGCGATGTGGAGATCCGGCTGGGCAATATCCAACTGCCCTATTTTAAAGTGCCCGAAGGCCTCGACGGCAATGATTATCTGAGACAGCTCTGCGAAGAAGGTCTTAAGAAACGTTACGGCAAAAATTATCAGGAGATCGACCAGGCGCGTCGGGAGAGGATGGATTATGAATTATCAGTCATCCGAAAGATGGGCTGGCCGTCCTATTTTTTAATCGTGGCCGACTTCGTCAATTGGGCCAAGGAGGCCGGCGTTGTCGTCGGTCCGGGCAGAGGCTCGGCCGCCGGTTCGCTCGTCTGTTACCTGACCGGCATCACCAATCTCGACCCCATCAAATATGACCTCCTCTTCGAGAGGTTCTTGAACCCGGACCGCATCTCCATGCCTGATATCGACATGGATTTCGCTGATATCCGCCGCGATGAGGTTTTGAGGTATGTCGAGGAGAAATACGGCAAAGACCATGTGTCTCAGATCATCACCTTCGGAACCATGGCCGCCCGCGCCGCCGTCCGCGACGTCGGCAGGGTGCTCGATTATCCTTATGATTATTGCGACCGGCTGGCCAAGATGATCCCGATGTTCTCCAAGATCGACCAGGCCATCAAAGGTGTCAACGAATTGAAAGAGATCTATAATACCGAGGAGGCGGCTAAGAAGATCCTCGATTACGCCCGCCGCCTGGAAGGCGTAGCTAGGCATGCTTCGACCCACGCTTGCGGTGTCCTGATCACCAAGGATCCCTTGAGCGACCAGGTGCCGGTGCAATACGCTTCTTCGTCGGACCGCACCATCGTCTCCCAATACTCGCTCCATCCGATCGAAGACCTGGGACTTTTGAAGATGGATTTTTTGGGCCTCAAGAATCTGACCATCATTGAAAGCGCCCTGAAGATAATCAAGAATACCCGCGGCGAGGAGATTGATATCGATAATATCCCGCTCGATGACACGGCCACTTATAGATCGTTCCAGGACGGAGAGACCACCGGCGTCTTCCAATTCGAATCGAGCGGCATGAAAAGATATCTGCGGGAATTGAAACCGACCGAATTCGAGGATATCATCGCCATGGGCGCCCTATATCGTCCCGGACCGATGGAATGGATCCCTGATTATATCGCCGGTAAGAACGGAAAGAAAAAGCCGGAGTATCTGCATCCCAAGATGCAACCGATCCTGGCCAAGACTTATGGCGTCGCCATCTATCAGGAACAAGTCATGCAGATGGCTCGCGACCTAGCCGGCTTCACCATGGCCGAAGCCGACGTCTTGCGCAAAGCCGTGGGTAAGAAGATCCCCAAGCTTTTGGCCGAGCAAAAAGAGAAATTCATCGACGGCTGCGTCAAGAATAGCATCTCTTCCGAACTGGCGGAAAAGATCTTCTCCTTTATCGAGCCGTTCGCGGGTTATGGCTTCAACCGTTCGCACGCGGCCTGTTACGCCATGATCGCCTACCAGACCGCCTATCTGAAGAGCCATTGGCCGACCGAATTCATGGCCGCCCTCCTGACTGCCGAGCAGCACGATATCGACCGCATCGCCGTCCTGATCGACGAGTGCCGCCATATGGGCATCGAGGTCAAGAGCCCGGACTTGAATCAATCATTCGACTCCTTCACCGTGGTCACGAGCGGCACGGAAGCGAACGCGACCGTCAATAGGGAGGAAGAGGTCAAGACCATCCGCTTCGGGCTCAAGGCCATCAAGAATGTCGGCGAACATATCGCCGAAGTTATCATCAAGGAGAGGAAGAACAACGGTCCCTATAAGGATATTTCCGATTTTCTGGAAAGGGTCACGGACAAGGATCTGAATAAGAAATCTTTAGAAAGCCTGATCAAGAGCGGCAGCTTGGAAAAATTCGGCGAGAGAGGAGAACTCCTGACCAATATCGACAATCTTCTTAATTTCAGCAAGGAAGCCAATAAGACCAAGATGAACGGCCAAGTGAGCCTGTTTGCCGACGCTCCGGTCCTGAACTTGAGCGCCAAGATCCGCCTGGCCCCGGCCGCGGCCGCCAAGCAGAGCGAAAAGCTCGCCTGGGAGAAAGAATTTTTGGGAGTTTATATCACTGAACATCCCTTCAGCGAGTATAAGAGGCATGTCGAGAAGATAGCCGCTCCTTTATCGGACCTCAAATCGCGCATGGGCGAGGAACAGGTGAACGTGGCCGGCATCATCAGCACCATCAAGAAGATCGTCACCCGCAACAATGAATCGATGCTTTTCGTAAAGATCGAAGACACGGCAAGCAATATCGAATTGTTGATATTTCCTTCCTTGCTGAAGCAGACTCTCGATCTCTGGCGCGAAGGCCGGGCCATCCTGGCGGGGGGAAAAATTTCCGATAAGGACCAGGAGATCAAGCTTTTATGCAACAAGGCTGTCTTCATCGACCCGGAAAAGATCAATGACTCCATCGTCGCCTTCCGGGAGGTCAAAGAAGTCGGCAGGAAGAACGGCGGTTGGCAGAAAAAGGCCTATGTACCTTATTATCCGGGGACGACTCCCGCCGCTCCGGATCCCGAGCCGGCCGTAGAGGATCCAGATCTGAAGCTGGCCCTGGAGGGCGGCCTCGAGGCCGGTACCATGGAGAAATTAAGGGAGCTCTTCTTGAAACATGCCGGCGCCGACAAGGTATTTTTCAAAGTCAATCTGGGCGGCGGCGAGAAATTGGTGGAGACCGATTTCAAGATTAAAAAGACTTCCGAGCTTCTATCCGCCCTGAAGGTGATCGGGGAGATAAAAATAGTAGACAAATAATTTCGTTGTTTGTATAATGGAATTAATTTGAAAAAATTTTTTTCATTTTTTAAAATATATGGCGGCTACTAAAAAAACAATCGCGACTGATGGTGGTAAGGCGCCTAAAAAGGAGGCTAAGCCAAGATCAACCTCGGCCAAAACAAAAATAAAACCGATCAAAGTCAAAGTCTATAAGACGGTCAAAAAGATCGAAAAAGAAGAAAAGAAAGAACCCGTCATCGAAAAAGAAAAGCCGGAGACCTTCAAGGCTCCTTGGCCGCCATCTTTGCCGGAGAGGCCGGAGACCGTAGAGAAGGTCAAGACCGGGTCCGAAAAGGCTCCGGTAACCATGCGTTCTCTGGGTATATATAAGAAGATCGCTCTCAGTTTCATTTTCTTGACCCTAGCTCTCTTAGCCGTCATTTTTTATTTCTCCTTCGCCAAAGTCTTCATCACCATAACTCCGAGCAAAGAAAGGATCAGCAATAATGTGATCGCTGATATTTATGACGCTGGAAAAAATGCCCAGGCTCCGGACAATTCCGTCGCTGGCGCGGTCAGGAGCTTCGAGGTGAGTGATACCAAGACCTTCCAGTCGAGCGGCAGAGACGTCATCGGCGGAGAAGCTGTTGGAACGGCAACTATCTATAACCATTACAATAAGAACCAGCCCTTGGTGGCGAGCACCCGTCTTCTGACCCCGGACAACAAGCTCTTCCGCACCAAGGAGACGGTCGATGTGCCGGCCGGCGGGTCGGTAGAGGTGGAGATCTATGCCGATAATCCGGCCGCTGACCTGGAAGTGGCTCCGACGAGATTCACCATTCCCGGGCTTTGGGCCGGCTTGCAGGACAAGATCTATGGAGAGAGCAAACAGACGATCAAATATGAAGCCCAAGAGAAGAAATTCATCACCGAAGGGGATGTTGATGCTGGCGTGGCCGATCTGAAAGAGGATCTTCTGGCCAAAGCCAAGGACCAGGCCGACAGCATGTTCAGCGATTATAATAAGGTCATCTATACTATTGATAATAATTCCATCACTACCGATGTCGGCGGCAAAGTCAAAGATGAGAAAGATGAATTCCCCATCACCATGAAAGCTTCGGTGGTCTTGGTGGCTTTCAAGGATGACCGGATCTCGGAGATGTGCAAGAACAAGCTCCTTGAATCCGTCCCCGAGGGCAAGCAGTTCGCCGACTTCAACAAAGACGAGATCGCCTATACCTTGAATGATTCTCATGTCGACCAGGGCACGGCGACGGTGAACGCCGCTTGCGAGGGAACGGTCACTATGAGCGATGATTCGGATGTCGTCGATAAGGGGAAATTATTGGGTCTGACCAAGGAACAGGTCAATGATTATTTGTCCAGCCTGCCGGAAATTTCCGATTTCCAGGTCAAATTCTCGCCTTCCTTCATCTCGAAAGTCCCCGATTTGGTGGATAGGATCGTCATCAATATAAACAGATAGCTTTACAAGCTCGAAAATTAGAGCTAAGATATAAGCGATTAGAGATGATTGTTGCGGCTACCAACCGCAATCCCTCCGGGATCCTATCAGGGCTAAATCTTCGATCAAAAAAAGAGAGCTCTGCCATGTATGGCGGAGAAACTGGGTGGAATCCCGTCTGCCAAGGGGCAGAAGGGACTTGTCGCGCAAGCCAAGAGCGGGCGGGACAGGCCGCGAGGCGATTTAAAGCCCCGTCCCAGTCCCGAATTATTCGGGATTGAGACGGGGTTTTGTTTTAAAAAGATGAAGAAAATTTTAATTGCTACCCATAACAGATCCAAGCTCGAGTATTTCCGAAAATTATTTGGTGATTTCGGCTTGGAATTTTTATCCTTGGAGGATCTAGATATTTCCGCGCAAGCTCCGGAAGAAGGCAATGATGAGGTCGAAAACGCCCTGGGCAAAGCCCGCTTCTATTCGCGACTTTCCGGAATGCCTGCCTTGGCTGACGATTCCGGCATGTATATCGATGCTTTGGGCGGCGAACCGGGAGTGATGGTGCGGCGGTGGGCGGGCAGGTTTCCGGATGAAGTGAGCGACGAGGATTGGTTGGATTATCTCATGGGAAGGATGAAGGACGTGCCCGAAGAAAGAAGGACGGGCCGTTTCAAGGTGGCTCGTGCCATCGTGGCTCCTCGGGGCGGAGAATATGTCCTGGAATGCGAGAGGGAGTTTAAGGTAGCGCTCGAGCCGGACCGGGAGAATCATGAGAAAGGCTGGCCGATGAGCAAAGTTTACATAGAGAAGAGATCCAATAAGCCTTGGAGCAAGATGGATTGGGAAGAGCGGACGGATTATGAACGGGAAAATTTAACAAAATTCAAAGAGATTTTCGATAAGATATAAAAATATGAACAATGAAAACAATTTGGAAATCCTGAGGCATTCCCTCTCGCATATCCTGGCGGCGGCTGTCCAAGAGCTCTGGCCGGGAGCCAAGTTCGCCATCGGGCCGGCCATCGAGAACGGCTTTTATTATGACATCGATTTCGGAGACGAGAAGATAAATGACGAAGACCTGAGAGAGATCGAAAAAAAGATGGACCATCTCATCAAGCAGAACCTGAAATTTGACAGGGAAGAGATATCCGCCCAAGAAGCCCTGGGCAGGGAGAAAGAGAGGGGACAGATCTATAAAGAAGAGTTGATCAAGGATCTGATGGCTCAAGGCGAAGAGAAGGTCAGTTATTATGCCTCAGGCAAATTCCTCGACCTGTGCCGCGGCCCGCACATAGCCTCGAGCGGCAAGATCGAAAGAGGCAGCTTCAAGCTGGACAAGGTCGCGGGCGCCTATTGGCGCGGGGACGAGAAGAACAAGATGTTGACCCGCATCTATGGATTGGCTTTTAAGACCAAAGAAGAGTTGGATGAATTTTTAAGAATCAGGGAGGAAGCTGAAAAGAGGGACCACAGAAAATTGGGCAAAGAGTTGGAATTGGTGATGATGCATGAATTCGCTCCGGGCATGCCATTTTTCCTGCCCAAAGGCATGGTCATGCTTTTGGAATTGTTGAAATTCGTGCGTGAATATTCATATGGGGAAGGATATAAAGAGGTAAGGACCCCGCAGATCCTGAACGCTGAGTTATGGAAGATTTCCGGCCATTGGGGGCACTACCAGGAAGATATGTTCTGTCTCCATCACGCCGAAGACGATATCGACCTCGGGATAAAGCCGATGAACTGCCCGGCCCACATGCTTGTCTTCAAGAATGACATCAGGTCTTACAGGGATCTGCCCCTGAGGATTGCCGAGACCACCACCCTTTACCGCAATGAGAGATCGGGGACCCTCCATGGCCTGACCAGGGTCAGAAGTTTGTCGCAGGATGATACTCATATCTTCTTGGCCCCCGAGCAGGTCCTGTCTGAAATTTCCGTCCTGCTGGAAAAAATAAAAAGAATCTACTCCGTATTCGACCTGAAGATCGATGAGATCCATCTTTCCACCCGGCCCGAGCAGTTCATGGGGGAGATAGAGACCTGGGACAAGGCTGAAGCCAATCTGAAAGAAGCGCTCGAAGGCGCCGGGCTGGGATATAAGATCAATGAGGGTGACGGCGCTTTTTACGGGCCCAAGATCGACGTCAAGGTCAAAGATGTGATCGGCCGCCAATGGCAATTAGCCACCATCCAGCTGGACTTCCAGATGCCCCAGCGTTTCGGGTTGGCTTATGTGGACGCTGACGGCAAGGAAAAGACTCCGGTCGTCGTCCATCGGGCCATCCTAGGTTCGATGGAAAGATTTCTAGGCGTCATCATTGAACACTACGGAGGGGCTTTCCCGGTCTGGCTCTCGCCGGTACAGGTCAAGATCATTTCCGTCGGCGAAACCCATCGGGAATATTGCCAAAAGCTGGCAGGGGAGTTTAGAAGCCAGGATATCAGAGTGGAAGTCGATGATAATGACGAAACGGTCGGCAATAAGATCAGGAAAGCTTCCAACGAAAAAGTGCCTTATATGTTGGTAGTCGGAGACAAGGAGATGGAATCGGGCAAATTGGCCGTCAGGGACAGGGGTTCGAGGGAGATGAGAGAGGTTGAGAAGGAAAGATTCATCTCGGAAGTCAGAGAGAAGATCGAGGACAGGAATTGATCAAGGGCCGCGAGAGATCGCGGCTTTTAGATTGAATTCTTTCAGCGCCTCTGTTAAGATAGAATCTATGGAAAAAACTTATCACATTATCACTATCGGCTGCCAGATGAACAAATCCGACTCCGAACGCATCGCCAATTATCTCGAGAGCCTGGGGTATTCCTGGACGGATGAAAGAGAGAGGGCGGACGTAGTCGTGACCACCACCTGCGGGGTCAGACAATCGGCCGAAGACCGCATCTACGGGCTCGTGCCCAGGATAAAAAGAAGTAACCCCAAAGGTAGGATCATCCTGACCGGTTGCCTTTCGCGGAGGGAAGATGTCAGGCGTAGGCTCGAGGAATACGTCGATATCTGGATGCCGATCACTGAACTTCCGGACCTGGCCGCCAAATTAGGCAAGAAAGGAACGGGTAGTTTGTCCGGCTATTTGAAGATCAATCCGAAATATGGATCCAACTTCAGCGCTTTTGTGCCGATCGGCAACGGCTGCGATAATTTCTGCACCTATTGCGTCGTGCCTTACGCCCGCGGCCGGGAAACCTACCGGCCGGCCGAAGATGTCATCCGAGAGGCCGAAGGATTGATCAAGAAAGGCTATAAAGAAATCATCTTGATCGCCCAGAACGTCAACAGCTACAAAGACGAGAAGGGGATGGATTTTCCCGATCTCCTCCGGGCCGTGAACGATATCGAGGGCGATTTCTGGCTCCGTTTTGCCACGAGCCATCCTAAGGACATGAGCAACAAGCTCATCGGGACGATCGCCGGGTGCGCCAAGCTCTGCCAGCACGTCCATCTGCCGGCCCAAGCCGGAGACGACGAAGTCTTAAGGAGGATGAACCGTAAATATACGAAGGACCATTATTTGAAACTGATAGAAAAGATCCGCGCTGAATTTGATCCGAAGCTCAAAAATCGGAAATCTTTTGTCGAGCCCATCTCCATCACCACCGATATCATCGTCGGCTTTCCGGGCGAGACCAAAGAGCAATTCCAAGAGACTGCCAGATTGTTCCGGGCGGCCAGATTCGACATGGCTTACATCGCCCAGTATAGCCCCAGGCCCGGCACGGCCTCGGCCAAGATGGAAGACGATGTTTGCCGGAAGGAGAAGAAGAGGCGGGAAGAGGAACTGATGAAAATCTTGAGGAAGACCGCCCTGGTTAATAATAAAATTTATCAGGGGAAGATAGTGGAAGTCCTATTCGACAAGAAGAATCAAAAAGGCATTTTCGGAAAAACCCGGGCCAATAAGACGGTCAGATGCGATCGGGACGCTAAAGCGAAGATAGGGGAGATAGCGAGGGTCAAAATTTTAAAGATCCAGGATTTCGGCCTGGAAGGAAAAATTATAGATGGAAAAAAATAAAAAAATTGTCGTTATTTTAGGCACTACCGCCAGCGGGAAAACCGGCTTAGGCGTCAAGCTGGCCCGAAAGTTCGACGGCGAGATCGTC
This sequence comes from bacterium, assembly GCA_021813875.1. Classification (GTDB taxonomy): domain Bacteria; phylum Patescibacteriota; class Patescibacteriia; order Patescibacteriales; family JAKAJF01; genus JAKAJF01. Next base: position 12,411 of record JAKAJF010000010.1, read on the forward strand.
TCCGCCGATTCCCGCCAGGTCTATAGAGGCATGGACGTCGGCACCGGCAAGGACCTGGAAGAGTATCGAATAGAAATCCCCAAATCCTCAATTTCCAATCAAAGGAGATTTGTGAAGATCCCCTATCATCTCATCGATGTTGTCGGTCCGAATACGGGGTATAATTTAGCTAAATATAAAAAACAGGCGGAAAAAGCCATCGACGATATCTTGAAAAGAGGGAAGCTGCCGATCGTCGTCGGCGGCACCGGCCTTTACCTCGAAGCCTTGGTGGAGGGGTATGATCTGGCCCAGGCCAGGCCGGATCGGGGTTTCAGGGAAAGGTTCGAAAAAGCGAGCCTTGAAAAGCTGCTCCAGAAAATCCAGAAGCTCAATCCCGCTTTTGCCGGAAAGATAAATGAGAGCGACCGCAAGAACAGAAGAAGGCTGATCAGGTATCTGGAGATATTGGAACAGGGGGAGGGAGGTGGAGAAGCTCGAAAAAGATATGAGAGTCTCTTGATCGGGCTGACCAAGCCCAAGGAAGAGCTTGAGAAAAGGATCTATAAGCGATTGATAGATAGGTTGGAAAGGGAAGATATGGTCGGAGAAGTCAAGAGGCTCCATGAAGAAGGAGTCAGCTGGAAGCGCCTCGAAAGCTTCGGTCTCGAATATAGATTTGTCAGTCTCTACTTAAAGGGGGAGTTGGCTTACGAAGAGATGGTTGAGAAATTGTTCATCGCCATCCGCCAGTTCGCCAAAAGGCAGATGACCTGGTTCAGGAGGTGGGAGAGGAAGGGCGCCAAGATCCATTGGATAAAGGCGCAAAGAGAAGCTCTTAGTTTGATAAAAGATTTTTTAAAATAAAAAAGTCGGCACCTTAGGCGCCGACTAATTGCTGTTTGGATGCGGGATGGCAGTCCCTGCAATTGGTCCAGGGTAGGACCCTTAGTTCGGGGTTGTGGTTGTAATCCGGGTTTTGCGGATCCAGGCCATGCTCGGAAGATAGTTCTTCCGGGCCGATAAGTCCTCCTCCGGGTGTCAGTAGTTTGTTACAGCCGGCGCATTTACCGGAAACTTCCACGGTTCCGCCTTCCTTCGTTTTTACAAAAACCTGCATATCACCTCCTCGTGCTCGGGGTTTTGTCGAACTTTTCGTCTTGCCGCAATGAAGACTTGCCTTTTGGCTGCAGCCAGGACCTCTCGTCGAGCATATGACTTGACAGGCTATCTCCTCTTCGGGCGGTACGTATACTTTACATAGCTTGCAGTCTTCGTCTTCTTCCGTCTTTTCACATCCCGTCACCAAACATAATTTCGGAACCCTGGGCATCCCTTACCTCTCCTTTCTTATTGCTAAAGAGCCTTAAAAAAAACATTCCTCGGAGGGAATGTTTTAAAAAAATATAATGCCCGGGCGGCCGCCCAAGCGATGATCCATCAAATTGGTGAAATTATTCTTTGCCATTGCTATCCATGCTATCATATTTTTTTCTTTTGTCAATTTGACTAATCTTAGCTTAAATCTTTATTTTTACACAGTTTCGGGGGCTTGACTTTTTCAACCCCTTTGATAAATTGATCTGATTTGCTCTTATAAAAAAGGAAAGGGGGTGATGGCATGGGCAGGCAGTGGCACAGGATCTTGGATCTTATCGAAGAAGCCCGCCTGGACGGCCGGAAGCTTATCTTGGCCTTCCGGAACGACCCGGAACTCATCGGGGCGGATTTCGGGCCTATCGTCGACAGTCTGCATCTTGCCATCGGCCCGGATGTCTATCCTTTCATATCCATAAAGAAAGCGATCGACGAGGCCGGGCGCAGGGTGGAATTGGATCTGCCCGGGAAAATCCGGGGAAATCTGATCGAGATCCGCTATCTGACCAAGACGGTGATCGGCAGGCAGATCTATATCAAAAAAGACGGAAGTTGATCCGTCTCTTTTTATTTATAGATGCCTGATATATTCTTCTATGACTTCAAGCTTCTTGATTCCTTTGTCCAAATCTTCATCCTTGCCCTTAATACCTTGCAATTCGCCCAGATGGAATTCCAATTCTTTCAAAGCTTTTTCCCTCAATTCGGTTTTTTTGACATTCCCAGGGATGATCTCCTGGGCCTCTCTAAAATGCTTAATCAGATTTTCAACCTGCAATTTGCGGCTCGCAATCTCCTTGGGGGTGAGATATTTCTCTCCATCGACCCCGAATCCCGTCTTTAAATAGGAATTTTGGACATTGTTCTCCTTCAGATTGATTATCCTTTTACTTAAAACTTCTTCAAGAATCTCGGCTTCGAAAAGATTTCCCATCGAATTTTCCAGCTCCTGCAAAAGGTAAGTATCATCCAGCTTGAATGCTCGCAGATGATTTTCGAATTCTTTTATCGCAGCTTCTTTTTTCCAGCCATTTTTTAAATTTTCACCGGCTTCCTTCAAAATATTTAAAGCTTGCTGCTTTTCCTTGTCGCCGTATAAACCCTCGCCCAAAGGAGGCATGTGGGGCTGGCGGGGAAATTCATGTTTAGGAAGGGAAGTATCCATATTAGAGTAGTTAATTATTATATTTTATATTATATCATAAATATAATAATATGTCAATAGATTAACTTTTGAGCCTTTTTAGGAGGATGTCCGCCACCTTCTTGGGATTAGCTTTGCCGCGGGTGGCAGCCATGGTCTGGCCGACCAGGAATTGCAAGACGTTCTCCTTGCCGGCCCGGTATTGTTCGACCTGGGTCGGATTCTTGGCCAAGACGCCTTCGATGATCTCCTCCAATTCAGCTTCATTATCCAATTGCTCAAGTCCGAGGTCGGCCATGATCTGCGAAGGGTCGCCGCCCTGACGATACAGGACTTCCATGATGGTTTGGGCGGCCGAAGAATTGACCTTTTCCTGATAAACAAGGGCGATAAATTCGGCGAAGTTTTCCGGGGTGATCTTGATGTCCTTGATGGTCAGATTGTCTTTATTGATGTGCTTGAAGAGTTCGCCGGTCAGCCAGTTGGAAGTGATCTTGGCC